>NZ_CP089974.1:0-303315 GCF_030177935.1 Moraxella haemolytica | reverse complement strand
GGCATTTTCATGCACACCTTCTAATAATAAGAAGCGAATTTTGTCTTTTTGGAGTGATAAGGTCATAAAAAACTCTCAACTAATAAGGTAAGCAAAAAGTATGTCACACATCAGATATTGATTGCAAATTATCTTCGCTTAAATATCCATAAAACTGGCGATACTAATTCAGATAATTCCAACTTGTGATACCGCCTTAAATACCGTCATAAACAAAAAGCCCACCACATATGATGAGCTTTTTGATGAGCTGATTAGCTGTTTTGTCCCAATTCATCAGCGAAGGCTTTAGCAAAGCTGTCTTCTGTTGGCAAAGTTTCAATAGGAGTGAGCAGTTCATCGCTCAAGCCAATATCTGCACTTGCCATCTCAGCCTCTTTTTCTAGCTGTGCTTTGCGTTGGCGGTTTTGATGATATGCCAAACCTGTACCTGCCGGAATCAGACGACCAACCACGACATTCTCTTTTAGACCTGCTAGGTCATCGACTTTGCCCATTGTTGCTGCTGCTGTTAGGACACGGGTAGTCTCTTGGAACGACGCTGCTGAAATGAAGCTCTCCGTTGCAAGCGATGCCTTGGTAATACCTAATAGCTGACGCTCATACTGTACTGGGAACTTGTCATTGGCTATCAATTCCTCATTGAGAGCACGAATCTTGGTATATTCAGCTTGGTCGCCTTTAAAGTAGCTAGAATCACCGCCATCAACAATCTCAACTTTACGCAACATCTGACGCACAATAACTTCAATGTGCTTATCGTTAATCTTAACACCTTGTAAGCGATACACTTCTTGCACTTCATTTACAATGTAGTTCGCAAGTGCTGTTTCACCTTTTAGGCGTAAGATGTCATGGGGATTTAGCGGACCATCAGATACCACCTCGCCACGCTCAACCGTTTCACCTTCAAACACATTGATTTGACGCCATTTTGGAATCAGCTCTTCATGGACATTGCCATCTTCATCGGTGATGATAAAGCGGTTTTTGCCTTTAGTTTCTTTACCAAATGACACCACACCACTCATTTCTGCCATGATTGCATGATCTTTTGGACGGCGTGCTTCAAATAGGTCGGCAACTCGTGGCAGACCACCAGTAATATCTTTAGTACCAGAAGTGGCTTGTGGCACACGACCAAGCACCGAACCTGCTGTTACTTGCTCACCTTCTGATACACGGATAACCGTCTCGGCAGGCAGGAAATAAACCACTTCTTTGCCTTCTTTAGTATCCAAGATAATCGCAGGACGCAAGTCTTTGGCAATACTTGGGCGGTCTTTACTTGCCAAGATTTCAAAAGAGCTCATACCGGTGGTTTCGTCCACTTTTACAGTAGCGGTCATGCCATCAGTGATGTCGCTAAAGCGTGCTGTACCTGCAAACTCGGTGATGATTGGGTGGGTGTGTGGGTCCCATTTGGCAATGACATCGCCTGCAGCCACTTCTGCACCATCACGAAGCAAGATATTTGAACCATAAGGCACTTTATAGCGTTCACGCTCACGACCTTGACTGTCTGCCACACCGATTTCAGCTGAACGAGAAACAACCACCAGATGACCATCAGCATGCTCAACAGTCTTCATGTTATGGAAACGCACAGAACCATTGCTACCTACCGATACACTGTTATCAACAGCTGCTGCCGATGCCGCACCACCCACGTGGAATGTACGCATGGTCAGCTGTGTACCAGGTTCACCGATAGACTGTGCCGCCATGACACCCACAGATTCGCCGATATTCACAAGGTGTCCACGAGCCAGATCACGACCGTAACACTTAGCACACACCCCATGTCCTGACTCACAGGTAATCACCGAACGCACATAAACTTCATCAATGGCATTGGCATCTAACTTTTCAACCATACGCTCATCAATCAAAGTACCTGCCTCTGCAATCACTTGATTGTCAGCATCAAGCACATCTTTGGCAATAACACGACCCAATACACGGTCGCCTAGACGCTCAACAATCTCACCACCATCAATAACAGGAGTCATACGCTGACCTGCCTGCGTGCCACAGTCATCAGTGGTAATGACCAAGTCTTGTGCCACATCAACCAAACGGCGGGTTAGATAACCAGAATTCGCTGTCTTAAGTGCGGTATCAGCAAGACCCTTACGCGCACCGTGCGTTGAGATAAAGTACTGAAGTACCGTCAGACCTTCACGGAAGTTTGCTTTAATTGGTGTCTCAATAATCGAACCATCTGGTTTTGCCATCAGACCACGCATACCAGCAAGCTGACGAATCTGCGTGGCACTACCACGAGCACCAGAGTCCGCCATCATATAAATTGAGTTGAAAGATTTTTCACGCTCAACTTCACCCTCGCTGTTCACAACTTCATCGGTTGATAGGTTATCCATCATCGCATTGGCGATTTTATCAGAAGTTCTAGACCAGATATCAACGACTTTGTTATAGCGTTCACCTGCAGTGACAAAGCCTTGTTCAAACTGCTGTTCAATCTCACGCACTTCTGAATCGGCAGCATCCATGATCTCTTTTTTGGTTGGTGGAATGACCATGTCTTCCATACCAATAGAAATGCCCGACAAGGTCGCTTGGGCAAAACCTAGATACATCAAATGGTCAGCAAAAAGAACCGACTCTTTCACACCCAGTTTACGATAGCATGAATTAAGTAGCTTAGAGATGTTTTTCTTGGTCATCTCAAGGTTGCATTCACTAAATGCCATACCTTCTGGCATGATATTCCAAATCAAAAGACGACCTGCAACAGTGTCTTTAATTTCGGTTTTGGTGGTTCTTTCACCGGTTCTTTCATCAATGATGGTCTCAGTAACACGAACTTTGATTTTAGCATTGACCGACAAATCTTCTGAGCCAATCGCACGCAGTGCTTCATTGACCGTACTAAACACCATGTTCTCGCCTTTAGCACCGATATGGCTACGGCTGATATAATACAATCCTAAGACCACATCCTGAGACGGTACGATAATTGGCTCACCATTAGCTGGCGATAGAATGTTGTTCGTTGACATCATCAGTGCACGGGCTTCAAGCTGAGCTTCTAATGTCAATGGCACATGCACCGCCATCTGGTCACCGTCAAAGTCGGCGTTAAATGCCGCACAGACAAGAGGGTGTAACTGAATTGCTTTACCTTCAATCAGCACAGGTTCAAATGCTTGCAAGCCCAAACGGTGTAGCGTTGGTGCACGGTTGAGCAATACAGGGTGTTCACGAATCACGCTCGCCAACATATCCCAAACCGCAGGCTCTTCACGCTCTACCATTTTCTTGGCGGCTTTAATAGTCTGAGCAATATTATTTTGTAGTAGCTTGGCGTAAGTAAATGGTTTGAACAACTCAAGTGCCATTTTCTTAGGCAGACCGCACTGATGCAGACGAAGAGTAGGACCAACCACAATCACCGAACGACCAGAATAGTCTACACGCTTACCCAATAGGTTTTGACGGAAGCGACCTTGCTTACCTTTAATCATGTCAGCAAGTGATTTTAGTGGGCGTTTATTTGAGCCAGTAATTGCACGACCACGACGACCATTATCAAGTAATGCGTCCACTGCTTCTTGTAGCATACGCTTTTCGTTACGCACGATAATATCAGGGGCGTTTAGCTCAAGTAGGCGTTTTAGACGGTTATTACGGTTAATAACTCGGCGATACAAGTCGTTCAAATCAGAGGTAGCAAAGCGACCACCTTCAAGTGGCACAAGCGGACGCAAATCAGGTGGCAATACTGGCAAAATGGTCATTACCATCCATTCAGGCTTGTTGCCAGAATCACGGAATGATTCAAGTAGCTGTAAGCGTTTTGCCATCTTTTTTAGCTTGGTTTCAGAGCTGGTTTGTGGAATCTCCGCACGCAACTCATCAATCTCACCATCAACATCAATATCTTTTAATAGGTCTTGAACCGCTTCTGCACCCATTTTAGCAATGAATTCATCGCCATATTGTTCAAGTGCGGTAAAATATTCTTCATCATCAAGCAACTGATACTTTTCAAGAGCAGTCATGCCAGGATCAGTAACGATATAGCTTTCAAAATATAGAACACGCTCAATATCACGAAGCGTAATATCAAGTAATAGACCGATGCGACTTGGTAGTGATTTTAAGAACCAGATATGAGCCACAGGACTGGCAAGCTCAATATGACCCATGCGATCACGACGCACTTTAGCGGCAGTAACTTCTACACCACATTTTTCACAGATGATGCCTTGGAATTTGCGGCGTTTGTATTTACCACACAGACATTCAAAATCCTTGACAGGCCCAAAGATTTTGGCACAGAATAGACCATCACGCTCAGGTTTGAAGGTACGATAATTGATGGTTTCAGGTTTTTTAACTTCGCCATGCGACCAAGATTTGATGGTATCAGGACTTGCCAAAGAAATCTGAATACTGTCAAACTCTTTGATGCCTGTATCGGCAGGGCCTTTCATGATGTCTAATAAATCTTTCAAAAGGATTCTCCGTTATATTCGTCAATTCGGTAATCCAGACACCCTTGTGTCTGGATTAATGCTCATCTTTTAGGCTTGGCTTATTTTTTCTTTTCTTTTAAGTCAATGTTAATGCCCAGTGAGCGAATTTCTTTGGTCAATACATTAAACGACTCTGGCATACCTGGGTTCATGTATTGCTCACCGTCAACGATGTTTTTATACATGCGTGTACGACCTTCAACATCGTCCGACTTCACAGTCAACATCTCTTGTAAAGTATAAGTTGCACCGTATGCCTCAAGTGCCCAAACCTCCATCTCACCAAAACGCTGACCACCAAACTGTGCTTTACCACCAAGTGGTTGTTGTGTTACTAGTGAGTATGAACCTGTTGAACGAGCGTGCATCTTATCATCAACCAAGTGGTTCAATTTAAGCATATACATATAGCCCACCGTAACAGGACGGTCAAATTTCTTGCCCGTTCTTCCGTCATACAGTGTTTGCTGACCTGATTTATCAAGACCTGCCAACTCTAAAAGCTCTTTGATTTGACTCTCTTTAGCACCATCAAAGACGGCTGTACCCATCGGCACACCAGCACGCAGGTTCTCAGACATTGCCAAGATATCTTCATCTGACAAGCTGTCTAAATCCACCTGCTCGCCGCCAACTTTGTTATAAATCTTATCCAAGAATTCACGAAGTTCGCCTACAGCTGCCTGAGCACGCATCATCTCATTGATTTTGTCGCCAAGACCACGAGCCGCCATACCTAAATGCGTCTCTAGCACCTGACCGATGTTCATACGAGAAGGTACACCCAGTGGGTTTAGTACGATATCAACAGGATTGCCTTTTTCATCATACGGCATGTCCTCAACAGGCATGATGCGAGAAACAACACCTTTGTTACCATGGCGACCTGCCATCTTATCACCAGGTTGAATACGGCGTTTCACTGCCAAATACACCTTAACGATTTTTTGTACACCATGTGCCAGATCATCGCCTGCGGTCAATTTGCGTTTTTTCTCAGCAAATTTGTTATCAATCTCTTTTTGCTTGTCAGTCAGATATTCAGAGATTTGGGTCAAACGCTCAGAGACTTCCTCTTTGGCGGGTTGAATGTCCAACAAACTTTCAAGAGATAAATGCTCCATATCCACTGCTGTCAATACTGTACCTGCCTTAAAGCCTGCACCGCCACTTACTACCTCGCCATCAAGCAGATGTACGATACGACCACGAGCCGCCGCTTCAAAAATCACCAACTCTTCTTTTAAGTCTTTGCGATAGTTGTCCAACATTGCCTTTTCAATGGCTTTGGCACGACTGTCTTTTTCTAAACCATCACGAGTAAATACCTGCACATCAATTACTGTACCCTTAGTTGATGATGGTACACGAAGTGAAGTATCTTTAACATCGGCTGCCTTTTCACCAAAGATGGCACGAAGTAGCTTTTCTTCTGGGGTTAGCTGACTTTCGCCTTTTGGTGTTACTTTACCGACCAAAATATCACCCGCATCCACTTCAGCACCGATATAGACAATACCTGCCTCATCAAGGTTGGCAAGCGCTGCCTCACCCACATTCGGAATATCGCCAGTGATTTCTTCGGGGCCTAGCTTGGTATCACGAGCCACACAGGTTAGCTCTTGGATATGAATGGTAGTAAACCGATCTTCTTGTACCACTCGCTCGGACAATAAGATGGAGTCCTCAAAGTTATAGCCATTCCACGGCATGAACGCCACACGCATGTTCTGACCAAGTGCCAATTCACCCAAATCGGTCGATGGTCCATCAGCCAAGATGTCTCCTCGAGCAATCACATCGCCTTCGTTGACAATAATGCGTTGGTTAATACAGGTATTTTGGTTGGAACGGGTGTACTTAATCAAATTATAAATATCAATGCCCGCTTCACCAACGGTCATCTCGCTCTCATTAACACGCACGATGACACGGCTGGCATCAACTTCTTCAATCACACCACCACGCTTAGCGACCACACACACACCACTATCACGAGCCACATGACGCTCCATGCCAGTACCCACAAGCGGTTTATCAGAACGCAAAGTCGGTACAGCTTGACGCTGCATGTTCGCACCCATCAAGGCACGGTTAGCATCATCGTGTTCAAGGAACGGAATCAAAGACGCTGCCACCGAGACAACTTGGCGTGGCGATACATCCATATGGGTAACCTTATCCACACCCATACGCACCGATTCACCCTGATAACGCACCATGACCATCTCTTCGGTCAGTTCGCCATTTTCGTTCATTGGCGAGTCTGCCTGTGCAATCACCGAACCCACCTCTTCAATGGCTGACATGTATTCAATGTCGTCAGTTACCTTGCCATCGATAACACGGCGATACGGCGTCTCCAAAAAGCCAAAGTTATTGGTCTTAGCAAATACTGCCAAAGAGTTAATCAAACCAATGTTTGGACCTTCAGGTGTCTCAATCGGACAGACACGACCATAGTGCGTATTATGCACATCTCGCACCTCAAAGCCTGCACGCTCACGAGTCAAACCACCAGGACCAAGTGCTGATACACGACGCTTATGGGTAATCTCTGAAAGCGGGTTGTTTTGATCCATAAACTGCGATAACTGCGATGAACCAAAGAATTCTTTCATCGCTGCTGCCACAGGTTTTGAGTTAATTAAATCTTGTGGCGATAGGCTATCTGACTCTGCAGTTGTCAGACGCTCTTTAACTGCACGCTCCACACGAGCCAAACCAATACGGAATTGATTCTCTGTCATCTCGCCCACTGAACGGATACGGCGGTTGCCCAGATGATCAATATCATCCACTTCGCCACGACCGTTGCGAATTTCAATCAGCTCTTTTAGTACATCAATGATGTCTTGATTAGATAGTACGCCTTGTTCACGCTGTACATCAATGTCATCAGTATCGATAAAATCACGACCCAAACGGCGATTGAACTTCATGCGACCGACATTGGACAAATCGTAACGCTCTTGGCTAAAGAACATTTGTTCAAACAATTTTTCAGCAGTTTCTAGCGTTGGCGGCTCACCTGGACGCATCACCTTGTAGATCTCAATCAATGCCTCTTCACGAGACATCACGGTATCAGCACGCAAGGTATCGGCAATGTACGCACCATGGTCAATGTCGTTAGTGAATAAAATCTTAAAGCCTTTAATGCTCTTGTCCGCCAATTTTACCAAAAGATCATGGTTGATTAAGGTATTGGCACGGGCAATCACTTCATCGTGATAAACAATATCCTCTGCTAAAATACGCTCATACAGATACTCATCAGGCACAGCAAGTTTTGTCATACCGGATGCTTGGATTTCCTTGATACGGCGAGCATTAATACGCTTACCTTGCTCAACAATGACCTTACCTTCAGGCGATACAATGTCAAATTGAGCCATTTCACCTTGCAAGTGTTCAGCAATCAGCTCAATTTCAAACGATTCATCACCTTTATAAACCTCAACCGTTTCAAAGAAGGTAGATAGAATGTCTGCTGTCTCCATACCGATTGCACGCAAAATAATGGTGGCAAGCAACTTACGGCGACGGTCAATACGCACATACACCAAATCTTTAACATCAAACTCAAAGTCAAGCCAAGAACCACGATAAGGAATGATGCGAGCATTATAAAGCACCTTACCACTTGAATGCGATTTGCCCTTATCATGGTCAAAGAAAACACCTGGCGAACGATGCAGCTGCGATACGATGACACGCTCGGTACCATTGATGATGAAAGTACCATTGTCTGTCATCAGCGGAATTTCGCCCATAAAGACACTCTGCTCACGAATGTCTTTGATTGCCGCCTTGCTATCTTTATCTTTGCTGTCCTTATCTTTAATGACCAAACGAATTTTTACACGCAGTGGTGCAGCAAAAGTTGAGCCACGCATGATACACTCACGCTCATCAAATTCAGGTTCACCCAAATAATACTCAACAAACTGAAGCTCAGCGTTACCAGAGTGGCTAGCGATTGGGAAAATTGATGAAAAAGCAGCTTGCAGACCAACATTAGCACGCTCTTTTGGCTTTTTGTGTTCTTGTAAGAACTGCTCGTAAGAATCTACTTGGATTGCCAATAGATACGGTACATCCATGACGTCTGGAAGTCTAGAAAAACTTTTACGAATGCGTTTCTTTTCGGTATAAGAATAAGCCATTAAGATTCCTTACGTTAATTTGGAAAAGCCCATTGCAAAAACAAGAGCCAACCTTTAAAAATGAAATACTGTCAATAAAGGGACGGCTGTCAAACGCCCATAAAACCCACGCAATTTGTCAGATACGCCCCTACTGCATATCAAACAAACACGACAAAATGCCAAATACCAAGCGATATTTAGCTATTTCTTTGGTTAATTACAAATTAAGTCGTTTTGCATAGGGTATGTTTGTCCTTTTAGTTTGTGTTTTCTGCTTGACAAGAACAACTAACACAAAAGGTCAAATAATAAATTCTAACAAAAATAATCATAAAAAGCAAGCATAACATAAATAATTTGCATCAATTTGGGATAATCCAGCTAGGTAGCCAATCTAACAATCTGCAAATATATCAATCAAACAGTCGTTGTCTAAAATACTACATATTTCACAATACAAATTATTGTCAAGTATGACAAAACCACTTGCCATCAGATGAACCAAAGCAAGATAACGCATGATAGATTTGGTATATATACCAAACCTTGATTTAAAACCAATAAAAAAGCCAAAATTGCAAATGCAAAATTGGCTTTTTTAAATCATTTTAATCAGACCATTAAATCATCAATGGCAACTGATGACTAAAATTACTTAAGCTCAACGCTTGCGCCAGCTTCTTCAAGTTTCTTCTTAAGCTCTTCAGCTTCAGCTTTAGATGCACCTTCTTTGATAGTTTGTGGAGCACCTTCAACTAGGTCTTTAGCTTCTTTTAGACCTAGACCAGTTACTTCACGAACTACTTTAATAACAGCTACTTTCTTGTCGCCGCCAGAAGTTAGAACAACATTGAAGTCGTCTTTTTCTTCAGCTGCTGCTGCTTCGCCGCCAGCTGCTGGAGCTGCTGCTAGAGCTGCTGCAGACACGCCGAATTTTTCTTCCATCGCAGAGATAAGCTCAACGATTTCCATTACTGATTTTTCTGCGATTGCATCTAGAATTTGTTCGTTAGTTAGTGACATAGCAATTGTTCCTATGAAATAAGAGTATAAAATAAATTAAACGGATAATTTTTAAAATATTTGGAAAAATTAAGCCGCTTCTGCTTGCAGTTTGTCTCGAAGTGCAGCCAAAGTACGCGCAAGTTTGCCAGCTGCCGCTTCTTTCATTGTACCCATCAAACGAGCAATAGCTTCGTCGTAGGTTGGTAGTGTTGCAAGTTTATCGATTGATTTTGCATCAATAAATTCGCCTTCAAAAGCTGCGCCTTTGATTTCGAACTTGTCGTTGCCCTTTGCAAATTCTTTGAACAAGCGTGCTGCTGCACCTGGGTGTTCATTTGAAAATGCAATTAGAGTAGGACCAACGAATGTATCGTTCATGCAAGCAAAATCGGTATCTTCTAGGGCACGGCGTAATAAAGTATTACGCACGATACGCATATCAACACCTGCTGCACGAGCCGATTTACGAAGTTCGGTCATCTGTGCTACTGTTACGCCACGAGAATCGGCAACAACAGCAGAGAGCGCACCTTTGGCAGCTTCATTTACTTCAGCAACAATTGCTTGTTTGTTTTGAAGATTTAGTGCCATGGGTTGTCTCCATATTTATTATCCATGCGGATAATAAGCAAGTTTTATAGATTTAAAAAATCTACACCAAAATACGGCGACTTATCGTCTTTCCGTCTGCGTAGGCTTATGGTTTTATTCATAATTTAGGTAATTGCTTGAAAACAATCAATCACACCTACGGTCTTAGACAGCACAACCCGCTGTGCTGAACTAAAAATATGGCGTTGCTAATTTTGATAACGGGAAAACTAGCAACGAAATTGAGTATTATAAGCAAAACGCCGAAAAAATCAAGAATTATCTGACTAAGCGTCCGCCACAATTATCTCTTACTTGTTCGCACGGTGCGGTACTGGATCGATGGCGATGCCAGGACCCATGGTGCTAGACAAGGTAATTTTCTTAATATAAATACCTTTAGAGGTCGCTGGTTTAGCACGCTTTAAATCGTTCAATAAAGCAGTTGCGTTTTGTTCGATTTGCTCACCAGTAAAACCAACTTGACCGATAGAAGCATGGATAATACCTGCTTTATCAACACGGTATTGTGCCTGACCTGCTTTGGTGTTTTTAACCGCAGTAGCAACATCGGCAGTTACTGTGCCAACTTTTGGGTTTGGCATGAGACCGCGTGGACCAAGTACAGTACCCAATTGACCAACCACACGCATTGCGTCTGGAGATGCGATTACCACATCAAAGTCAAGGTTGCCAGCTTTAATGCTTTCTGCCAAGTCTTCAAAACCAACAACATCAGCACCAGCTTCTTTAGCAGCTTCAGCAGCCGCACCTTGAGCAAATACTGCAACACGCTTAGTTTTACCAGTACCTGCAGGTAGATTGGTAGCACCACGAACAACTTGGTCTGACTTACGAGGGTCAACACCTAGATTGATGGCGATATCAATAGACTCTTTGAATTTTGCTGCTGGCAAATCATTCAAAATCGCAACTGCTTCTTCGA
This sequence comes from Moraxella haemolytica, assembly GCF_030177935.1. NCBI lineage: Bacteria > Pseudomonadati > Pseudomonadota > Gammaproteobacteria > Moraxellales > Moraxellaceae > Moraxella > Moraxella haemolytica. Next base: position 292,117 of record NZ_CP089974.1, on the reverse strand, counting down.
TGGTGTATAGTTTTTTAGTATCAACTTTCTCGTTGATTAGCTTTTGACGCTTAGTTAGCTTAGCCATTATACACCCTCCACATTTAGACCCATTGAGCGAGCAGTACCTGCAATAGTACGAATTGCCGCTTCAAGTTCAGCAGCGGTTAGGTCTGCCTCTTTGGTTTTTACGATTTCTTCTAGTTGTGCACGAGTTACTGTACCAACTTTGTCTTTGTTAGGTACACTAGAACCTTTAGCAATGCCAGCTGCTTTACGCAGTAGGACTGCCGCAGGTGGCGACTTCATGATGAAAGTGAAAGACTTGTCGTTAAAAACAGTGATAACAACTGGGATTGGCAAGCCTGGCTCAAAGTTTGCAGATGCTGCATTAAACTCTTTACAAAAAGCCATGATATTCACACCTTTTTGACCCAAAGCTGGACCAATCGGTGGTGATGGGTTTGCCTTACCAGCAGGCACTTGTAGCTTGATGTAGCCATCAATCTTCTTTGCCATGAGATTCTCTCCAATGGTGGGTAATAACGCTAAAATAGCTCCCCAGGGTTAAGAATTAAATCAATATTTAATTCAACGAAAAGCCCTAAGCAACGCCTAGAGCAAAAATTAAATTATATCAAAACTAATTAATCTTTTCAACTTTAGTGAACTCAAGCTCAACTTCCGTTGGGCGATTGAACACGCTGACAGTCAAATGTAATTTTGATTTATCGTAATCAACTTTTTTAACCAAGCCTTTAAAGTCGGTAAATGGACCATCAATCACCAGCACTTCTTCGCCAGGTTCAAACATGGTTTTTGGACGAGGGGCATCGTTACCCTTTTGAATGCGGTTTAAGATACGGTCAGCTTCAGCTTTGGTAATAGGTGCTGGGTTTTCTGGAGTGCCTCCGATAAAACCTGTGATATTCGGACAGCTTCTAACGATATGCCAAGTATCTTCGGTCATCTCCATATTAATCAAGACATAACCAGGGAACAGCTTGTGCTCAACTGTGCGTTTTTTACCGTCACGCATCTCGATAACTTCTTCGGTTGGCACAAGCACATCACCAAAAGATTCAGCAAATTCACTGCGTTTGATACGCTCAATCAAAGACCTTTGTACTTGCTTTTCATAACCTGAAAATGCTTGGATAATATACCAACGCATCGCATCACCCTTGAATCAATTTAAAAATGAATTAATTTAAAATAAAACCAACAATTTTGTTAAAAACATTATCTAAAAGCCAAATGACTAGCCCAAAAATAATTATTGCCAAAACTGTCTGCCAAGTATAGCGAATGGTTTCGTCTTTACTTGGCCAAGTTACTCGTCTTAGCTCAATGCCTGCATCTTTTAGCAAGGTCTTAAAAGCTCTGCCTTGATGAGTAAGTGCTAAACACACAATAGCAAAAACAACCAAAACCACCGTAATTCCAAGCTGAATCCAAATGTCATTTGCATAAACCCAGTATCTTGGCAAATATTCAGGAGCAAGGGTTGCACCAATCAACACAACAATCGCTAAAAGCCAAAGAATGTAGTCTGTTCCCGAACGCTTTTTTGCAACTTCGACAACATTTTCTTTGGATATGATAATTGGTTTTTTTTGCTGGCCTGAGCTATTTGACGCCACAGTTTCAGCTTGTGAATCAAAATGTTTATTATCGCTCATGCAGAAGATTGCCTTGGAGTGACCAATTTTTTATGATTAAAAGAATGGTATGGAAAGATAAGATGGCAGGCGATGAGGGACTCGAACCCCCAACCCTCGGTTTTGGAGACCGATGCTCTACCAATTGAGCCAATCGCCTAAGGTGTTAAGGACTGCTATTATAGCAGGTTTTTTTAAAAATACAAGTCTTAATTATAATTTTTTACCACCCAACCAAAAACCCCCACCATCTCTGGCAGGGGTTTTGGGTTAAAGCTGATGCTTTGTTTTGGTTTGTGTTGGTTTGTTAAAGATTAGCCTTTAACATTAGCAACAACACCAGCACCTACAGTACGACCACCTTCACGGATAGCGAAGCGTAGACCTTTGTCCATAGCGATTGGGTGGATAAGCTCGACACTCATCTCAACGTTGTCGCCAGGCATAACCATTTCAGTACCTTCTTGTAGAGTGATGGCGCCAGTTACGTCAGTAGTACGGAAGTAGAATTGTGGGCGATAGCCATTTAGGAATGGCGTGTGACGACCACCTTCTTCTTTTGATAGTACGTATACTTCTGCGTCAAATTGAGTGTGCGGAGTGATTGAACCTGGCTTAGCAAGTACTTGACCACGCTGAACTTCTTCACGCTTAGTACCACGAAGTAGTACACCACAGTTCTCGCCAGCACGACCTTCGTCTAGTAGCTTACGGAACATTTCAACACCAGTACAGGTAGTCTTAGCAGTGTCTTTGATACCAACGATTTCAACTTCATCACCAACTTTGATGATACCAGACTCAACACGACCAGTTACAACAGTACCACGACCAGAGATTGAGAATACATCTTCGATTGGCATTAGGAATGGACGATCGATGTCACGCTCTGGCTCTGGGATATAGCTGTCTAGAGTGTCTAGTAGCTCAAGGATAGCTGGTTCGCCATATTGACCTTGATCACCGTTTAGACCTAGTAGTGCAGAACCTTTGATGATTGGTGTGTCATCACCTGGGAAGTCGTAGTCAGATAGAAGTTCACGCACTTCCATTTCTACTAGCTCTAGTAGCTCTTCGTCATCAACAAGGTCACACTTGTTCATAAATACCATGATGTATGGTACGCCAACCTGACGAGATAGTAGGATGTGCTCACGAGTTTGTGGCATTGGGCCGTCAGTTGCAGCAACAACCAAGATAGCACCGTCCATTTGAGCTGCACCAGTGATCATGTTTTTAACATAGTCAGCGTGGCCTGGGCAGTCTACGTGTGCGTAGTGACGAGCTTGAGTGTCGTATTCAATGTGAGAAGTGTTAATGGTAATACCACGTGCTTTTTCTTCAGGAGCTGAGTCAATAGCAGCATAGTCTTTAGCTTCACCACCGTGGTGCTTAGCAGCAACAGTAGCGATAGCAGCAGTTAGTGTGGTTTTACCGTGGTCAACGTGACCGATGGTGCCTACATTTACGTGTGGTTTGTTACGTTCGAACTTGGCTTTGGCCATAAGTATATCCTCATGTTGTTTAAAAAATAAAATAATGATTGCCCATTATTCTATCGAGCCATCTAGCAAATTATTTGCTATATCTCTTCTATTATAACACACAACCAAGTGTTTGCAACCATCAAACAGGTTTTACATGGCTTTTCTTCGCATGGCGTAGCTCACAAAAATCACCATCGCCCAATCTGTATATCAGTCAGCAACAGCAAAGATGCCCCATAAAACCCCCACATCATCATTTCTCACAAGCAATCAGCACACCTACTAAATAAAACATCATCACCAATAAACAGTCAAGCCAAATATCAATTTAACATCCTTTGTGCATTCAGAAGTTAGTCAATATTTGCTGTTTTTGGTTGTCATCATTGCATGCTTTGATAGCCATTTTGTTGCACATATACACCCATTTGGTGCAAAACTACAGGAGAACTGTTCTAAAGTCATAGAATAAGATGGGCATACAGCCAACATACACTTAGTATAATCGCCATCAAAAGACAAACCCAACACCAATAAGCGGTATTGCTTTATTGTAGGCTTTCATCTGCATGAATGACGGTTCTTGTCTCACCAATAATTACCATCATTTGCCAAAATTTACCTCTGGCATAAAGTTGGCAATATGGATTTTTTAAATACAAAAAAATCCATATTCTAGCTAAGAATACAGAAAATAAAAATCTAAATGACAAGTAAATCTAACGGACAAACTTATTAAAAAGCTAATAAATATGGAGCTCTTATCGAGAATTGAACTCGAGACCTCTCCCTTACCAAGGGAGTGCTCTACCGCTGAGCTATAAGAGCAAAATGGAGCGGGTGGCGGGAATCGAACCCGCACCATCAGCTTGGAAGGCTGAGGTTCTACCACTAAACTACACCCGCAGGGCAGTAAATATAAGGTAGTATAAATATGGTGGTGGGGGAAGGATTCGAACCTTCGAAGCTTTCGCGACAGAGTTACAGTCTGTTGGGTTTGACCGCTCCCCAACCCCACCAATTTGGTACAGATATATCTTTTAATGGTCATTTAAAAGATTAAGCCTAACAACAGGGCTATATCTGAAAGATTTCTTAGGAGTGGTGCCGGCTGCCGGAATCGAACTGGCGACCTACTGATTACAAGTCAGTTGCTCTACCAACTGAGCTAAGCCGGCGGTGTTTCCTAAGTGGTGCGTATAATAACATAAATTTCATATTGTGCAAGTTATTTTTTTATTAATTTTAAAATAATTTTATAAGCTATTGTTTTTTATTGATTTATTTTATCAAAGATTCTTAATATCCAAATCATGTTTCAATGTCAGGTATTTCACTGCCACCACCATATCTGTATTTTTTATGGGTAATCGTCCCATTTTAATGATGATAAGGTTGTCATCAATTAATTTTTAATTTAAAGAACAAATCTTATTATTACGAACACAACCTGTCCATCATATGATTTATTCTATACAAAGAATCAGTTTAAGCCCTACCCTAGGGTCAACATTGAGAGCTTGGCAATATTGAACAAATTTAACCATATCCAGACGACGATCGCCATTCTCTACCCGTTGGACGAAGGAGTGAGGACGACCCAATCGTTGAGCAAGTGTACGCATGGATAGGTTTTGAGCTTTGCGTTCATGATACAACCATGTTCGCAGACTCATCATTTGAGCGGTGTGAATACTTTTAGTCATAGCCGACTTATTTACATCATATTGCATGATTTACTCAAAATGAGTACAATTTTTTCATGCAATTATTGGCGTTTTGCTATATATTAACAAGGCAACAAACGATTATAAAACACATGAGCAATAAACACGAACGATTGGCAGACAGATTTGCCGATATTTTTATCCGTCTAAACAGCAACGAGAAGCTAAGCACTAAAGCGATAGCGAAAGAATACGATGTTTGTGATAAGACCATTCGCCGTGATTTGAATCGCATGGAATGTTACCTACCTCTTGTGCGTGAGCGAGGAGTCGTTTATCTGGATAATACACGACGGTTTAATTTAACTCACAAAGAATTGAGCGAGCTTTTAAAACTCATCGGTGTTCACAACCTGCTACCAAATATGGATATTGGGTTTTTAAGAGAACTGATTCGGCAGAATTCAGACAGCCCATATCACATTCATCATCATTCCTATGAAAACAGTCAAACGCTCAATGAAATGATGAAACAGCTAGATCATGCCATTATCCATCGCCAAATCATCCACTGTCATTATGACAACAAAGAACGCAGTATCCATCCCTATAAACTGATTTTTAAAGAAGGGTATTGGTACTTAGTAGGCATGGAAAATGAAAAATTAAAAAACTATCGATTGGGCAAAATTCACAGTTTAAGTATCAGCACAGACCACTTTGTCAAACATGGCAACATTGAAGCAATTATTAGAAGCGATGCTAGTATTTGGCTTGGGCAACAAGAAATAACCGTTCTGATCAATGTTAGTCAAAAGGTCATATCCTATTTTCAGCAAAGGCAAATTTTACCCAAACAATCCATCATCTCTGAGCAAGCCGGTGGCAACTGGCTCGTACAAAGCACCGTTTGGCATTATGACGAATTATCGCCCATTATACGATGTTGGATACCGCATTTGACCATTATCGAGCCAAAAGAATGGCAAGATAGGCTTGAGAGTGAATTAAGGTCATATTTAAATTAAATTTATTTTAAACCCGCTGATTATCAGCATTTTTTAAGGAGACGAACCATGCCATTACCACTTATTCTAGGCGGTCTTGCTGCGGCAAGTACTATTTATGGTGCTAAAAAAGCCTAAGACGGCTATCAAGACAAAAACACCGCCGATGAGATTCTTGAGCGTGCCAAAGATCAATATGAGTCTAAGAAAGCCCAACTAGAAAAAGCCGATAAGCGTGCTAAAAAAAGATTGGACGATCTAGGTGAGCTTTACTTGAAAATTGGGCAGGACATACATCAGTTTCAAGAAATTGCAGATGAGCTATTGGGTAAAATCAACAGCAATAAGAAGCAACCCTTGACTATTGATCTTCCAGAGTTAGAATTACAAAAAATTGAAGCCATCTCTATGAACACCATTGCTTATGCAGGCAAACTTGTTGGCGGTGTAGCAGGTGGTAGTGCAGCAGCTTACGCTGTTTATGGTAGCACCATGGCATTGGCAGCAGCTTCTACAGGCACACCGATAGCCGCTCTATCAGGTGTAGCAGCTTACAATGCAACCATGGCAGCCATTGGTGGTGGTTCATTGGCAGCAGGTGGCTTAGGTATAACTGGAGGCCCTATGATTCTAAGTGGCGTGGTTGCAGCACCTGTGATTGCCATAACAGGTTGGGCTTTTGCCTCCCATGCCGAAGACGCTTTAGAAAAAGCAAGGTCAATCAGACAGGAAGTAAGAGACTACACCGAACAAGTAAATAAATCATGTGCTTATTTAAAAAATTTAACTAGCTATGTCGAAGTTATCACCAAAAATGTTGATGACATTTATGGAGAGTTTATATATTACTTAGATGATTTAAAAGCCGTAGCAGAACTCGTGAAAACCGACAGGCTTGACATCATTGAACAAGACAAGGCTATTCATCGAGAAATTGAAAATGGTTATACCCTTGCTAGCATACTAGCAGATGTCATGACCATACCCATATTTAAAATCAAAACAAGCGATGGCGAGATCATCTATAATGAAAACGGCTCGCCTGTATTACAACAAGAAGATGGGTTCAATGTCCTAAATGATGAGCAAATGCAAGAGGTTATGGATGAAGCAGTCATAGCCAGTAAGCAATACGCATCATAAAAATACTCAATCTCTATCATCCATCAGTCATTTTGGATACATTTAAAATGACTGATGGCACCTTAATTTGGCAGGTAGCAATGATAACAACAGAAAAGTTTGATTGGACAGGCGAGCTGAACAGGACTGTTACTCATAGCCTTGTAACCACTTTTGGCTTGGATTTTTTACTATTTGAAGATAAAAAAGGCGGTGATGTAGATACCATTCACAATGCCCGTCAAGGCATATGGGCAACTGATGAAGCTCGGTCTACCTATGAAAATCGGGGAGATTATGATGCTCATGCTTATCATTCACATAAAAATTATATCAACAAAGGCAGAGAAGATAAGCAAAAACATCAATCAGGTGAATTGCATGATGCCTATCGCAATACAACAATGAAACAAGGTGAGAAGCGTCATCTTGACCATATTATATCTGCCAAAGAAGTTCATGATGACACAGGCAGAGTTTTGGCAGGTCTAGATGGTCCAGATCTTGCCAATCAAAATAGCAATTTTCAGTCCACATATGACAAAATTAATATTACCAAAAGCCAACATTCTATTGAAAAATATTTGAATGAAACTTTCCCTAAAACCATCAAGAATTGCGAGCAAAAAAATCCAAGATAACAAAAAAATTGGCTAGCCTACCACCGGATGCTCATGGTCAGGAGGTCTTAGATTTAAAACAAGAAATACGCAAGAATGAAGAACATCTCAAAGCCCTAAAAAGTGTTGATAAAAACGCAATAATGGAGGCTGATAAACAAGCACGCCGTGTATATAATAAAGATATTAATAAGGCTTATTATACCAGTAGCAAATTTCTTAAAAATGCAGGGCAAACCGCCATTAGCCAAGGATTTCGCATGGGGGCAAGGCAGGCTATAGGACTAATACTGGCAGAAATTTGGTTTGAATTACGAAAAGCTATACCAGATATTTTAAAGAAATGCTAAACAGATTTCAGCCTTGAGATGCTTTGGGGTAAATTAAAGAGTGCCTTGAAGAGTATTTTCAACAGAGTCAAATTAAGATTTCAAGATGTATTGAATGCCTTTAAAGATAATTTTATTGCTGGCATCCTAAATAGCATCACCAAAACTGTTTTAAATATTTTTTTCAACCAGTACAAAACTGGTGGGAAAGCTCATTCGTGAATCTTTTAGCAACTTAGTACAGATCGTCAAACTTTTGGTGTTGAACCCTCAACGGTTAACATTTGGCGATTTGGAGAGAGATTACCCAACTTATCCTTGCAAGCATTGCTACCATACTAGGCGTTATGCTTCATCAGAAATTGGCAACAATCTTAACCTTCCCTTTTGGCACAGAGGTTGCCGCTTTTATTAGTGCGTTATTCACAGGTCTTTTAATGATGGGTATTCGTTACTTGATTTATCACAGCCCCATCATGCAGAAAGTGTGGCAATATTTAAATGGTTTCAAAAATAAATACGATGCCTTTTTGGATCATATGAAAGAAATCAATGCCAAACTAAACATCTATGTTGCCAATCTTGCTAAAATAGAGTTCAATCTCAACCCTCAGGAACTAAAAGATCTATCCAATGCTCTTAGCTACGCTAGCAATGAAACTGAAAAAGGGCAAATCTTGCAAGCCGAAGTAGATAGGCGTGGCATAGACCTACCCTATAAAATGGGAGATAGTGCCAGTACCATGTCATGGCTACACAACAAAGCTAAAAAATTACATGGATAATCTTACGCCTTTTCCATGCACTTCCTGTGGCAAATGCTGTCGCCATGTCAATTTAAGTGAGCATACCGCTTATTTGAATCGTGGCGATGGTGCTTGTCGGCATTTTGATGATGGCACCAATTTATGTTTAATTTACGACGATCGCCCGCTTATTTGTCAGGTAGAAAATTATTATAAAGAACATTTAGCCAAATACATCGCTTGGGACGACTTTGTTCAGCCAAATTTACAAATCTGTGAAAAATTATAATTAAACCGCAAGCCCACCACACGCCATCTCAACCGCTTTGACGATGGCCAAGGCTTTTTTGTTGGTTTCGTCCCACTCAGCCGCAGGGTTGGAGTCAGCGACCACCCCTGCCCCTGCTTGAATATGGACTTGACCGTCTTTTAGTACAGCAGTACGAATGGCAATGGCAGTATCCATGTTGCCAGACCAACCCAAATAACCGACCGAACCACCAAATACACTACGGCGAACAGGCTCAACCTCATCTATGATTTGCATGGCACGAATCTTGGGAGCCCCTGAGAGCGTACCGGCAGGAAAGGTAGCACAGAACACATCTAACGCATCTTTATCCGCCGATACCACGCCCTCAACATTGCTGGCGATGTGCATGACTTGCGAATAGCGTTCGATGAACATTTTATCTGTAACTTTTACCGTGCCGATGTCGCACACTCGCCCAATGTCATTACGCCCCAAGTCAATGAGCATCAAGTGTTCAGCAATCTCTTTTTGGTCAGCTAAAAGCTCTGCTTCCAACGCCAAATCTTCCGCCAAATCCACGCCACGCCGACGAGTACCCGCAAGCGGTCTTACTGTTACTTTGCGTTCATCACCCACTGTCTCAATGCGAGACAAAATCTCAGGCGATGCACCCACAATGGCAAATGACTCATCACCAGAAGTCTGAGCCTCAATTAAAAATAAATAAGGCGATGGATTTAGATAACGCAAAGCTCGATACACCGCCAATGGGTCGCCATCAAACTCACCTGACAAACGCTGAGCGGGTACAACCTGCATGACATCGCCTGCCTTGATGTATTCTTTGATGCGATCCACATCGGTACAGAATTTATTTTGCCCAGTTTGTGAAATAAAGTGTGGCAACGGTTGTTTTTTTACCGACAAATCAGGTTTATGCGAAAGCAAGTTTTCAATGACATCTAGGTGTCTTAGTGCTTTTTTGTAGCCATCTTTGGCTTTGGCGTCGGCGTAAACAACGATGGATAAAGTATGCTCTAGATTATCAAAAACCACCACCGATGATGATAAAGTCAACCACATATCAGGCAACTGCAAGGGATTTGGGGCGTGAGACGCTCCTACAGACGGCTCAATCACTCGTATCATATCATAACCAAAATAGCCCACAAGCCCTCCGCTGAATGCAGGTAATTCGGGCAGTTCGTTTTGGCTTGGTGTTTGGTAATTTGCCATAAATTGACGAATAAAATCAAAAGGATTTTCATCGTAGGTACTAACAGTATCAGCACGAGTGTCTTTTAATACCACCTTATCATCAAGGTATTCAATGATAATATCTGAGCCCAATCCAATCATCGAATATCTTGCCCAGCGTTCACCGCCCACCACCGACTCAAACAAATACGCTGATGTAAAAAATTTACGCAAATTAGCGAAGACTGACACAGGGGTTGCATCATCCATCAGGCGTTTTTTGACAAGGGGAATGTGCGTATAGCCCTGCTCTGCTAAGCAATCAAACTTGTGTTGGCTAATCATGATAAGTCCTTGAATGAATTTTTGTTGTTAATCGTGCATCATGGCGGTGTTTGATGGCTATTTTATCATAAATCTACTAAGGTTGCGATTTGAAAATAAAAAAGCCCTATTGGCAAATAAGGTTTTTTATGGCTATTTCATCAAATCTTTCTCAATGGTCTTGCATTCCACCAACCATCAATCTAGCCCATCAATGAGCCTCGTCCCAATTTTGCCCCACACCAATCTCCACCACAAGTGGTACGGCAAAATCCACCACCCAACCCAACTTTTGGGCGGTGTCGGTTAGCACATTTTGCATGGCAGTTTTAATCAGCTCTCCAATCTCATCTACCTTATCACTATCCACCTCAAAGACAAGCTCATCGTGGACTTGGAGTAGCAGTTTGGCATGGTCTTTGGGTAGAGTCTGATTGACCGCAATCATCGCAAGTTTGATGATTTCGGCAGCACTGCCTTGCAAGGGGGCGTTAATACTGGCTCTCTGCGCCCCTTGTCTTATCATTGCATTAGATGAGTTGATATCAGGGGTGTAGAGTTTACGACCCAAGATTGTGGTAACATAGCCCATCTCTTTGGCATGATTTTTTGTGTTGTCCATGTAGTCATTAATCGCAGGATATCTGGCAAAGTAGCGTTGGATATAATCTTTAGCCACATCATTGGTTACGCCAAGCTGTTTGGCAAGCCCAAACACACCCATGCCATACAGTAGCCCAAAATTCACCGCCTTAGCCGAACGCCTCTCAATGGATGTAACCTCATCTAGATTTTTACCCATAATCTCAGCAGCGGTGGCAGTGTGAATGTCTAAATTATTATTAAAAGCACTAATCAGACTCTCATCGCCACTAAAATGAGCCATAAGCCTAAGCTCAATTTGTGAATAATCCGCCGCCAGTATCACACGCCCCTTTGGTGCAACAAAGGCCTTACGAATCTGCCGACCTGTCTCCGTACGAATGGGGATATTTTGTAAATTAGGATCTGATGATGACAACCGCCCTGTACTCGTCAAAGCCTGATGATAACTGGTATGCACTCGCCCACTCTCATCGCAAGCCTTGATGAGTGCATCTGTATAGGTGCTTTTGAGTTTGGACAAGCTTCTATGTTCTAGCACAATCTCTACAAGTGGATGATCTATCTTGGCAAGGGTCGCCTCTGAAGTAGAATATTGCCCTGTTTTGGTTTTTTTACCACCTGATATGCCCAATTTACCAAACAAAATTTCTCCAAGCTGTTTTGGACTGGCAAGGTTAAAAGCCTCCCCTGCCAACTCATGGGCTTTTTGCTCCAAGCCATAAATTTGATTATCAAATGTCAATGACAACTGATTTAAAAATTCAGGCTTAATTAAAATGCCGTCATATTCCATTTGGGCAAGTATTTGGGCGGTGGGAATTTCTAATTTTTCAAGCAAATCTTTAGCATTTTTATCTTGCTGTAGATATTCATCAAACACACTAAATAAACGATAAGTAATGTCCGCATCTTCACAAGCATAGTCGCTTGCTTTGTCCAGTGCTACCTTATCAAAACTAATCTGTTTTGCCCCCTTGCCTGCCACCTCCTCAAAAGTGGTGGTATTTACACCCAGATAATGACTTGCCAAATCATCCATGTTGTGCCGAGTGGCGACACTGTTAATCACATAGCTGGCCAGCATGGTATCCATCTGCCAGTTAATAATCTCAATGCCGTATTTTTTAAAGATGTGGCTGTCGTATTTGATGTGCTGACCGATTTTACCAATCTTAGGGTCTTGTAAAATAGGCTTTAGCTCATTTAGCACAAATGCTATGTCTAATTGACTGTCTATCAAAATATCAAAATCACCCGTATGCCCCACAGGGATATAATAACCTTCATAATTGGCGGTGGCAATGCTAATGCCAACCAACTTCGCCTTTTGCCAGTTAATGTCGGTGGTTTCGGTATCAATGGCAAAATAAGGACTGGATTTTAATTGACCAATCAAGACATTAAAATCATCAAGAGTAGTAATGGTGCGATACCCACCATCTTTGATGGGCAAAGGCTTAACGCCCAGTCCATCTGACAAATCACGGGTTAATGCGTCATCATTTGATTGATGATTGCCAAAATCATTATCAGTGCTGACCAGTACATCTTTCTTGACAGATTCATCAGCCAATCTTAATAACGCCGCTTGCTCCGCCATTTCTTTTTTAAATTCTAGCTCATTGAATAATTGGTACAGTGCTTTGGCTCGTCCTAAGCTGGCACTTTGGCTATCGTCCAACTTTAATTCATCAAACGACACAGGCAACTTTAAATTAGTAACAATCGTAGCAAGCGTACGATTTAGGGGAATGTCGTCTTGATGTTCGGCAATGTTCTTGCCAACCACGCCTTTAATGTTTGCCAAATTCGCCAAAATACCATCAATATCACCATAATCGGTAAGTAGCTTACTGGCGGTTTTTGCCCCAACTTTAGGAATGCCTGCAATACCATCTGAGGCATCGCCCATGAGTGTTAGATAGTCGGCGATTTGGGTGTTGTGTACACCGAACTTATCAAGCACGCCTGCCACATCGGTGATTTTATCCTTAAAACTATCCTCCAAAATCACGCAATCGTTCACAAGCTGTGCCATGTCCTTATCACCTGTGGAGATAATCACAGGATAGCCGTTCTGACAAGCAGTGTGGGCAAGCGTACCGATGATGTCATCTGCCTCAAAACCATCAATTTTGATGAGCGGTATGCCCAATTTTTCAATCATCTGATGAACATAAGGAATCTGCACTCGCAAGTCGTCATCCATCGGCGGACGGTGAGCTTTATAGGCTTGCGACAACTCATGACGAAAGGTAGGTGCTTTGGTGTCAAAGGCGACTGCCATGTGAGTAGGATGATATCTTTTGATGAGTTTGCCTAAAGCATTTAGGACGCCACGAATGGCATTGGTGGGCAAGCCGTTTTTGTTGGCAAGCGGTGGCAAACCATGAAAGCAACGAAACAGGTAATACGAGCCATCCACCAACACCACAGGGGGACGGTTTTTGTCAATGTTTGTGGTGTCAAAGGTGGCAAGATTTGGAATGGTGGTGTAGGTCATGGGTATTAAACATAGGAAGAATTTATTCTATTATACCCAAAATTTCTACCGTGATGGCAACTTTTGATAAGCCAACAGTAAACACAATGACTTTTTTAAGTACCAAAAACCGCCATACCCCACAGCACCGCCACCAGTATGAGTGCCAAAGACTGAGCTGACGAACCAACATCTTTGGCGATTTTGGCAAGGGGGTGGATTTCCATGGAAGTATGGTCAACGGCAGCTTCCACAGCGGTGTTAATAAACTCCACAATGAGCGACAAAAACGAACCAACGATTAATACCATCTTGACCGCCAAAGTAAAATCAAGCAACAGTGCCAAGCCTGCTAGGGGCAAATGTAACAACAAGAGCTGAAAAATAGCAGGTTCTTTTAAAGCAACTTTAAAACCATCTTTAGAATAAGATAAGGTTTTGATGATGCGTTTTATACCTTTGGTTTTGTTGAATTCGGACATGAACTTTTCCTATGAGATAATGGCTGATTATAGCACCGATCAATTCTATCACAAAGCCAACATCTGAAGTATAAGATGATTTTTTCGTGTTCATCTGGAGCGGTTTTTTGGCTTTGATAAAAAAGGCAAAGGGAGCCACCCATCACTTAGCATCACCCAAAATCATTGGGTGATGCTAAGTGATTAGCCACAGTTATGATATTTAGCCAGAACCATCTTATTTCATCTAAAACCTGCACCACAAATGCAGGTTTTTTTTAGCTGTGCTATAATTGCCCAAATCAATCGCATTATTTTTTTGGTAATTTTTATGAAAAAAACACTAGAACAGATCCAACAACGACGCACTTTTGCTATTATTAGTCACCCTGACGCAGGTAAGACCACAATGACCGAAAAACTGCTATTGTGGGGACAGGTCATTCAAAGTGCAGGCGAGGTCAAATCTCGCAAAACCGACAAACACGCTACCTCAGACTGGATGAGCATGGAACAAGAGCGTGGTATCTCTATCACCACATCGGTCATGCAGTTTCCTTATGCTGATTGCATGGTAAATTTACTAGATACACCCGGACACGCTGATTTTAGTGAAGACACCTATCGCACGCTGACGGCTGTAGACTCTGCCTTGATGGTCATTGATGGGGCAAAAGGTGTGGAAGAACGCACCATCAAGCTGATGGAAGTCTGTCGCATGCGAGACACACCGATCATCAGCTTTGTTAATAAGCTGGACCGTGAAATCCAAAATCCACTTGCCTTGCTTGATGAGATTGAAAGCGTACTAAAAATCAAATGCGTGCCATTTTGCTATCCTATTGGCATGGGGCAGGATTTTGTCGGTGTGTACAGCTTTTTGGACGGCAAAACTTATCTTTATAAAAAAGGCTTTGGCACACAAATCACCGCCATTGAAAGTTTGGACGGTTATAACCACGACAGTATCAAAAACCGTCTGGGTGAGCTTTTGTGGAATGAGTTTGTTGAGGGAGTAGAGCTTGCTGAAATGGCATTCGGTGATTGGGACGAAGCGGAGTTTTTGGCAGGACGACAAACGCCAGTGCTATTTGGTACAGCACTGGGTAACTTTGGCGTCAATATGGTGCTAGATACCCTAACCAAATATGCTCCAGCCCCAAAAGACCATACCGCTGTAGAGAGAATTGTTCGTGCCGATGAGCCAAGTTTTACAGGCTTTGTCTTTAAAATTCAAGCCAACATGGACCCCAAACACCGAGACCGTATCGCCTTTATGCGAATTTGCTCTGGCAAATACGAAAGAGGCATGAAAATGAATCATGTACGCATTGGCAAAGAGGTGCGTGTCTCGGACGCATTGATGTTCCTAGCAGGCGACCGTGAAAGCCTAGAAGAAGCATACGCAGGCGATATTATCGGTCTGCACAATCACGGCACAATCCAGATTGGCGATAGTTTCACCAGTAGCGAGACCTTAAATTTTACAGGCATTCCACACTTCGCTCCTGAACTATTCCGCCGTGTGGTGCTAAAAGACCCCCTAAAATCCAAGCAATTACAAAAAGGCTTGCAACAGCTCTCCGAAGAAGGAGCAACACAAGTATTTATGCCCCAAATCAACAACGACCTTATTTTGGGTGCGGTAGGCGTGCTACAATTTGAAGTAGTGGCTCATCGCTTGGCTGAAGAATACAAAGTACAATGTGCGTTTGAGCCGATTTCTATCGCAACGGTGCGTTGGGTACATTGTGATGATAAAGTGGCGTTTGAGAAATTCAAGAAAAAGGCTCACGACCAGCTGTCGGTGGACGGTGGTGGTTATTTGACTTACCTTGCCCCAAGCCGTGTCAATTTACAGCTCATGCAAGAGCGGTATCCTGAAGTGGAATTTAGGGCGACTAGAGAGCATTGATTTGATGTTTGGTACAAACAAATGTGATATTAAATAAAAGTGTTCCAAAGTAACACTGATGATTAAGCGAGCCACACAATGTCCCAAATTTTTAATGAAAACACCCGTGTTAAAATCCCTGCCATTTTGCATTTAATGCGACTCGGCTATCAATATCTGTCTTTAAAAGATGCCGTTTGGGATAAAAAGAGCAATATTTTTACGGATATTTTCAAGCAATCCATTGACAAAATAAACCCAACACTCAATCTACAAGATAGCGATATAGATAGAGTATTGATGGATATTTATTTGGAGTTAAATTATGATGATTTGGGCAAAGTGTTTTATGAACGCTTAATTGACCAATCATCTAGCATTGACCGCCCAAAACTCATAGATTTTGATAATTTTCATAATAATCAATTTAATGTAGTAACCGAATTAACTTATCAAAATGGCGATGATGAATTTCGCCCTGATATTACCCTACTGATTAACGGCTTGCCGCTAATATTTATTGAGGTCAAAAAACCAAATAATCAACAAGGCATTTTGGCAGAACAACACAGAATGAATGAGCGTATCAAAAACCAACGCTTTAAATCATTTATGAATATTACCCAACTAATTTTATGTTCCAATAATATGCCAGAAAGCCAATTAACAGGAGCATTTTATAGCACACCCAATACCCAAATCACCCTTCATTTTTTTAAAGAAGACAAACCGTTTGCTCAAAATACCGCTTCAATTTTATCTGATCTGACCACTGATGACAAAATCACGATCTTAAAAGATGTAAATGAACCTGCTTTATTGCATAATAAAGAGTTTATTGCCAACCAATCAGCCGATACGCCCACCAATCAATTATGTACGCAGTTATTAAGCCGTGAGAGATTGGCATTCATGCTTCGCTATAGCATTGCTTATGTGCAAAATCATAGTGGTAATACCCCTTATCAAAAACACATTATGCGTTATCCGCAAGTATTTGCCTCTTTTGCCATTAAACACGCCTTAGAACAAGGTAAAAAAAGCGGTATTATTTGGCATACACAAGGCAGTGGAAAAACTGCACTTAGTTTTTATAATGTGCGTCATTTGACCGATTATTATGCCAAACAACATATTGTGCCAAAATTTTATTTTATTGTGGATAGATTGGATTTATTAGAACAAGCCAAAAAAGAATTTACCGCTCGTGGGCTACTTGTGCATACAGTAGATTCAAAAGATGAATTTACTCGTTCTATTAAATCCGATATTAGCCATAATCATCAAGGCAAAAATGAAATTACCGTGGTGAATATCCAAAAATTTGCCGATGATGCCAAAGCAACCAGTCAAAATGATTATAATCTAAACATACAACGCATTTATTTTTTGGACGAAGTGCATAGAAGTTATAATCCCACAGGGTCTTTTTTGGCAAATTTGACCCAGTCAGATAAAAATGCCATAAAAATTGGCTTAACAGGCACGCCATTGTTGGGTAATTCATCGTCCAAAAAACTGTTTGGCGATTATATTCATAAATATTATTATAATGATTCTATTGCAGATGGTTATACACTGAGGCTCATTCGTGAAAATATTGAAAGCCAATTTAAAGAGCAAATGCAAGAAGCCATAAAACAGTGGCAAATAGAACAAGGTAGTTTTGATAAAAAACAAGTCTATGCTCACAGACGATTTGTAGAGCCAATGTTGGATTATATTATTAAGGATTTTGTGCGTTTTCGTCAACTCAATAATGATGACACACTTGGAGCAATGGTTATTTGCGATAGTAGCGAACAAGCCAAAATGATGTTTGAGTTATTTAATCAAAAATATGCAAGCAAACATACTTGTGCGTTAATCTTGCATGATATTGGCGATAAATCCACTCGCAAAGATCGGGTTGATGACTATAAAGCAGGTAAGATAGACATTCTGTTTGTCTATAATATGCTTTTAACAGGATTTGACGCACCACGCCTAAAAAAACTGTATTTTGGGCGGATTATCAAAGAGCATAATTTATTACAAGCCATTACACGGGTTAATCGCACTTATAAAGACTATAAATACGGCTATATTGTAGATTTTGCTGATATTAGTAAAGAATTTGACAAAACCAATAAAGCCTATTTTGATGAATTGCAAAGTGAGCTTGGCGATGACTTTACCCATTATTCACAAATGTTTAAAAATGACGATGAAATTATCGCCGACATTCATTTTATCAAAAATACATTGGCGGATTATGATACGGACAATGCCGAGATTTTTAGTCAGCAAATCAATCAAATAGACAATAAAGACACATTACACACACTCAAAAAATCCCTTGAATTATCCAGACAGCTTTATAATATCATTCGTTTTCAAGGCGATTATGACAAATTGTCTTTACTGGATTTTGATAAATTAAATGATTTGTATAAAGAGACCGCTAATCGCATTGATTTATTAAACCTAAAAGAAAAATTAGAACAAGGCGATAATAGCAATCTACTCAATTTGGCATTGGAAGATGTGTATTTTAGCTTTGTGAAAGTGGGCGAAAATGAACTGCGTCTTGCCGAAGATTTAAAAGACAGTTTTGTTCGCACACAAGGCGTTTTTAATGATAATTTTGACCAAGAAGACCCAAAATTTATCGCTCTAAAAGAGGAGCTAGAACGCATTTTTGCCAAGAAAAACCTATCCGAAGTTGGGCAAGAACAAATGAGCGAAAACATTTCATTGCTTGATGATTTATACAAACAAATGAAAGAATTAAATCGCCAAAATGAGCTAATCCGTACCAAATACAATGGCGATAAAAAATATGTGCGAATAGAAAAACGCCTAAACGAACAAAATATATTGCCAACGCTAAACACCGATAAACTCGCCCTGCGTGAAGTGTTATTAAATACCAAAGAGGGGCTTGACGAAAAAGTATTAAATTTGGAGCAAATGCTGGATAATGAGGCTTATTTTAGCAAACAATCAGGGGCGATTTTGATTGGGGAATTTAAAGAAAAATCACTGAACATTACCGCACCACTTATTAACCAAATCAATGGATTATTGGTCAAAGAATATATGGCGAATAGATTGGAGGAATTGTAATGAAAGTGGTTAAATTAAGTAATATTATTGATATTATTAGTGGCGGTACACCAGCAACAAATAATAATGAATATTGGAATGGTAATATTGGTTGGCTATCAGTTGCGGATTTTAATAATGATGATAGATTTGTTTATCATTCAGAAAAAACAATTACCGAAAAAGGATTAAAAGAAAGTAGTACAAAGATATTGAATATAGGTGATACAATTATTTCAGCAAGAGGAACAGTTGGAGCTTTATCACAAATTGGAAAACCAATGGCTTTTAATCAATCCTGTTTTGGATTAAGAGCGAAAAAAGATATTATTAACGAAGATTTTTTGTATTACATTTTAAAAAATTATGTTAGAAATCTACAAGTTAAAAGTCAAGGTTCAGTTTTTGGTTCTATCAATTTATCAACTTTTGATATGATGGAATTATCCATTCCAAACCTAAAAACCCAACAATCTATTGCCAAAATTCTATCCCAATTAGACCAAAAAATCGCCCTAAACAATCAAATCAATGTCCAACTAGAGCAGATGGCAAAAACGATTTATGATTATTGGTTTGTGCAGTTTGATTTTCCTGATGAAAATGGCAAACCCTATCAATCGTCTGGCGGAGAGATGATTTATAATGAAGTGTTAAAAAGGGAAATTCCTAAGGGTTGGGGGGTTAAGAAATTGGGGGATATTGAACAAAATATTATTACAGGCAAAACGCCCTCAACTCAAAATGAAAATAATTTTGGTAATGATATTCCGTTTATTACAATAGGCGATATTAGGAATAATGCTTTTATTGTTAATGTAGAACAAAAATTATCAATATTAGGGGCTAATAGCCAAAGCAAAAAATATATTCCAAAAGATAGTTTGTGTGTATCTTGTATTGCAACAATTGGTTTGATTGGTTTTAGCACAGAAAGGTCTCAAACAAATCAACAAATTAACTCAATTGTTTTTAATAATGATTATAATATGTATTTTTTGTATTTTGCTTTAAATGACTTTTTTGTAAAAGGTAAGGCAAAAACTGGCAATACATTTGCAAATATGAATAAGGCGGATTTTGAGAGTATTATTGTCTTATATCCTAAGTTGGATTTATTAAAAGAATACCATTTAAAGATAAAGTATTTTTTTGAAAAAATTAAAAATAATTCTATTCAAAACCAGCAACTCACCCAATTACGAGATTTTTTATTACCAATGCTGATGAATGGGCAGGTGGGGATTGGTGATGGACAAGGCAACGCTTAGTGGTTGCTCGGATACACAATTTGTGTTATAATGATCTTAATCGTGGGTTAGTCTCTGTTTGTTTACTCTTTTTTGGGTGGGCAATCATACTAGCCCCTTGTTTTGTCTATGATTTTTTATAATGACCCAAGCTAACCCCCCAACCAAACCTTTTAAAGAATATCACGAATTGGTTGATTTGCTTCGTCTGCGTCAAATGCAAATGACCGATACCGATTACACTCTCAAAAAACTCACCCAAGTTGGCTATTATCGCCTGTCTGGATTTTGGCATATTTGCCGTAAGCCAAATGTAGATAACACATTGAGTGATGATTTTTTGCCAAATACCGACTTTCATCAAGTGTATCAGCTTTATATTTTTGATAAAAAATTACGCATTCTATTATTGGACGCAATAGAGCGACTAGAAATTAATTTGCGTTCTATTATTGCTCACGAAATGGCTCGTTTTGACCCATTGGCTTATTTGGATAGCCAATACATTGACCCAAAATATATGACTTCTTATCAAGAATGGAAAAACAAACTAAATGATAAAATCAACAAAAGTCGTGATGATTTTGTGATATGGCATAATACAACAAATAAACCTTTGCCTTTTTGGGTGGTAATTGAAACTTGGGATTTTGGTATGCTGTCAAAATATTATTCTTTGTTAAAGGGGCGTTATCAAAAACTGATTGCTAGGCAATTTAATATTAACAATCAAAGAGTTTTAAAAAATTGGCTTGAACAAATCAATATCATTAGAAATCAATCTGCTCATCATAGCCGTATTTGGAATAGAAAATACAATCCAATCAATCAGTTAAACGCTGATTATTTTAAGCAATTTCAATTACAAAAACATCAGCAAGAACGACTGTTTGCAAGAATTATCGTAATTTGGTATTTGGTTTCTCAATATACTTTGCATTATCAGTGGCATAAAAAGATTATTGATTTAATTGATAATGATTTTCCAACGCTACCGAATGTCAAATTAACATCAATGGGAATTGATAAAGATAGTTTAAAAATTTTGGAGAAAATAAAATGACCGACCTAAAAGTAAAAACCCATCAAATGATTGACAGTCTAAAAACCATTTGTGCTAATTTTGGATTGGGCAATGATGGTAATGAATTTAAAATCATTACCCAAGTATTTTTGTACAAATATCTTAATGATAAATTTGCTTATGATGTTAAAGCCATTGATAAAACATTGGCAAACTATGGTAACGACTGGCAGGCTTATTATACCCAAATGAGCGATGATGAACAGGAGCTATTGTATCTACAATTACCCAATACAGCAATTTTAAAGCCGCACCATCTCATTTCTTATTTATCCGTTCGCCAAAATGAAGCGGGCTTTGCCAATTTATTTGATGATACGCTATTTGATATTGCGACTAAGAATGCCGAATTATACGCTGTAAAAACCGATGGCGGTGCAAAAGTAGTGTTATTTGAGCGATTAAGCCAATATATTTCCGACCCAAGCAAACGAGATGATTTTTGCCGTGCGATTATAGGTAAAATTAGTGGATTTAGTTTTGAACATATTTTTAATCAAAAATATGATTTTTATGCCGATATTTTTGAATATCTTATCAAAGATTATAACAGTAATTCAGGCGGAAAATATGCCGAATATTATACGCCAAATGCCGTTGCGTCAATTATGGCACAAATCCTTGTGCCATACGACCAAAGAGGGCAATTAAAAAGTCAAAGTGTCTATGACCCGTCCGCAGGTTCTGGTTCTCTTTTGATGAGTGTGGCGCATATCATTGGCGAGGATAAATGTGCAATTTATACCCAAGATATTTCCCAAAAATCGTCCAATTTATTGCGTTTAAATTTGATTCTAAATAATCTACCCCATTCTATTGGCAATGTCATTCAAGGTAATACTGTATTAAATCCACAGCATAAAGAAAATGGCGGGCTTAAAAAGTTTGATTTCATTGTGTCTAATCCACCCTTTAAATTGGATTTTAGTGATTTTAGAGAGCAACTAGACAGCAAAGAAAATAAAGAACGGTTTTTTGCAGGGATTCCGAAAACTAAGACAAAAAACAAGAATAAAATGGAGATTTATCAGCTATTTATTCAGCATATTATCGCTAGCCTAAAAGACACAGGAAAAGCGGCGATTGTATTGCCAACTGGCTTTATTACCGCCCAAAGTGGTATTGATAAAAAAATCCGTGAATATTTGGTAAAAAATAGAATGCTAGCTGGCGTAGTGTCTATGCCGTCTAATATTTTTGCGAACACTGGCACCAATGTGTCTATTTTATTTTTGGATAAAAGCAATAAAGATAAAGTGATTTTGATTGATGCGTCCAATTTGGGCGAAAAAATCAAAGATGGCAAAAATCAAAAAACGGTACTTAGCATTGATGAAGAAAATAAAATTTGTGAAACTTTTGCCAATAAACAAGCAGTAGAAGATTTTAGTGTGGTGGTGAGTTATGATGAAATTGCCAGTAAAAATTGCAGTCTAAGTGCGGGGCAATATTTTGATATTAAAATTGACTATGTGGATATTAGCGAGAGTGAATTCAATGCCAAAATGCAAGATTTTGAACAAACTCTGGGTGATTTGTTTGAGCAAAGTAAAATATTAGAAAAGCAAATTAAAGATTCTTTGAAAACGGTAATTTTTCAAGACTCAAGTATAAGTTAAAGTATCAATGCTTTACGCACTGATTAGCAAAAAACACCAGGAGCAAAATGAACCTTGCCATCATCGGCTCACAAGGCCTTGATGATTATAAGAGTCTTTGCCAAGCCATCAATAGTTTGCCTGCCAAACCTACCACGATTATCAGCGGTGGAGCAAAAGGAGCGGACGCACTTGCCGAGTAATATGCTAGCGAATACCACATTGATTTGGCGTTTTTGCGGCACACTCAAAGACGCTATACACGCTTGACTACGCCCACAAAAAGGGTAAAATCGTTCTTGTTTGCCAGTATGAGCCACCTTATGCTAAATTGCCCCATTTGCCGTACCGATCTTATTTTAAAAACCAACAGTTATATTTGCCATCAGGGTCATTGCTATGACATCAGCAAGGACGGCTATGTTAACTTACATGTGGTTCAGCACAAAAACAGTCATACCGCAGGCGATACGCCAGAGTCTGTGCAGGCACGCAGACGCTTTTTGTCAGGTGGATTTTATGAACCATTAAGAGATAAAGTGGGAAAAATCATCAATGAACTTGCACCCAATCGTGTGCTAGACATCGGCTGTGGCGAGGGCTACTATACTAGCGTTTTTGCCAATCATGAGCGTCAAGTCATCGGACTTGACATCGCCAAAACAGCCATCATCACCGCTTCAAAAACTTATAAAAACCAAGCAGTAGGTAAGTATATCAACTGGGTGGTGGGTACAGGTGCAGTGTTGCCTGTAGCAGATGAAAGCATGGATATTTGCACAAGTCTGTTTAGCCCTTTACCAAAAAGTCAGATGGCAAGAGTGCTAAAACCAAACGGTTATTTACTCATCGCTACGCCCGCCCCACACCATCTGTACGCCATGCGTCAGCAGTTGTTTGAGCGTGTCAATCTACATGAGCCCACCAAATTTATCGCAGAATTATCGCCAGAGTTTACGCTGATTGATGAGTGGCAGATTGACGCACCGCTATGCTTGGACAGCCAAAGTCTATCTGATTTGATAGACATGACTCCCTACACCTACAAGGCCAAATTAGACAAAAAAACCACCCTAAAAACCCAAAATAATTTTGAGGTTACCGCCTCATTTTGTTTATATCTTTTTCAAAAATCCTAAAAAATAGCATCACAATAAGACAATCATTAGGTTGTCTTATTTTTTATCCCCATTACCTAAAAGATATGAGATTTTGGTATAAAGACAGTAAGCCGATAGCCCAATAAAACAAAAAGCCAATCAGAACAGATTGGCTTTTTGTTGGTTTTTTATTATGCTTGACCGTCTTGGACAAAACATCTTTGGTAGGTTATCTTGATAGATGATGATTAATCTTGTACCCACTTGCCATCACGCCACACCAAAGCAAAGCGAGTTGCCTTGCCATCTTTTTCTGAACCGATATATTGTTCAGCATTTTTGCGAGACCAGCGAAGAATGGTTGGGTTGCCTACATCATCAACATCAGGAGCGTCAAACAGATAAGCAAATTTTGGCTCAAGCTCATCTTTGATGGGGCGAAGCTCACTTAATTTTGGCGGACGGGTTTCACGGATTTTTGGGAATTTACTTGCTGCCAAAAACAGTCCCGCCGCTCCTTCACGCAACACATAATGATCATCAAATTTTTGAGAACGCAGGTTTGGCATACTAATCGCCGTCATGCGTGGCGGAGCCGCTTCACCATTTTTTAACACCTTTCTGGTATTATCGCATTGATTGCACGCAAAATATGCCCCAAAACGCCCTGTCTTTAGCGTCATATGCCCATCACATTTATCGCAGTCAATGGTCGGTGCCGCTTGATTATTATCCGCACCAGCCACTTCAAAAACACCATGTTCAAGTACATAGCCATCACAGTCAGGGTTATTGCCACAAATATGTAACTTACGACCGCCATCAACAATATAGCTCTCCATCGCCGCATTACATTTAGGACAGCGTTTTTTCTCCATCAGAGCATTGACCTCTGCTGATTCATCATCAGCATCAAAGATAAGTGCCGATGTTGGCATGAGATTTTTTGTGCCTTTACAGCGTTCTTTAGGGGGTAGATTATAGCCTGTACAGCCCAAAAACACCCCTGTTGACCCCGTGCGAATCTGCATAGGACGACTACACAAATCACAATGTACATCTGGAATATTAGTTGGATTGTTCGGACGCATGCCGTCTTTGCCTTTGGCAGTATCTAGTTTGCCCTTAAAATCACCATAGAACGCATCAAGCACCACCTTCCAGTCTTGATGACCCTGAGCCACTTCATCAAGTTTATCTTCTAATCCTGCAGTGAACGCATAGTCCATCAAATCAGGAAAACTCTCAATCAATCTTTCAGTAACAATATCACCCATCTTTTCGGCATATAGGCGTTTATTTTCAAGGCGGACATAGCCACGCTCTTGAATGGTAGAAATGATGGACGCATAAGTTGATGGTCGCCCAATACCACGACTTTCAAGCTCTTTAACCAAACTGGCTTCAGAATATCTAGCAGGTGGCTTGGTGAAATGCTGACTGGGTTCAATGTTGATGAGTGGCAGTTTTTCACCTACTTGCACATTTGGCAACAACACATCATCACTTTTGGCAGGTGGCTGAACTTTGGTGTAGCCATCAAAAACAAGCGTTCGCCCTTTTGCTTTTAGTTCCACACCGCCGGCGTCCACCAGTAGATTTACCGAACGATAGCGAGCAGGCGTCATCTGACACGCCACGAATTGTCGCCAAATCAGCTCATATAGACGCTGAGCGTCTCTTTCCATCGCCGTCAGTTGGCTTGCTTTGATGGCGACATTAGAAGGACGAATCGCTTCGTGTGCCTCTTGAGCATTTTGCTTATTGCTATAAAAATTAGGCTTGTCTGGCAGATATGCCGACCCAAAATTCTCTTGGATATAGCCACGCACTGCCATCAACGCATCTTGGCTCAAAAAAGTTGAGTCAGTACGCATATAGGTAATAAAACCTGCTTCATACAAACGCTGAGCCAAAATCATCGTTTTTTTGACGCTAAAGCCTAAGCGAGTACTTGCTGCCTGCTGCAAAGTTGATGTGATGAACGGTGCAGATGCCTTTGATTGCGTAGGTTTTTCTTCAATGGCAGAGACGGTAAAGTCGGCACAAGATAGCAGATTAACGATGGCGGTCGTCTCATCTTCATTGGCAAGTTTTAAGGTCTTACCTTGATGCTTGACTGCCTCTAATCGCAAAGTCTCGCCACCTGCCTGATTATTGGTATGAATCTCCCAATATTCCACAGGAACAAAGGCACGAATTTCTCGCTCTCGCTCAACCACCAGACGAGTTGCCACGCTTTGGACACGCCCTGCTGACAATCCACGAGCCACCTTCGCCCACAGCAACGGCGATACCATAAAGCCGACCACACGATCCAAAAAGCGTCTTGCCTGCTGAGCGTTAACACGGTCAATATTCAGCTTGTCTGGGCGTTCAAAGGCGTTTTGTACAGCAGCTTTAGTAATTTCGTTGAACACCACACGACTGTATTTGTCATCACTACCGCCGATGACTTCTTTTAGATGCCACGCAATCGCTTCTCCTTCTCGGTCCAAGTCGGTTGCTAGGTAGATGGCATCTGCATCTTTAGCCAGTGCTTTTAGCTCTTTGATTACTTTGGTTTTGTTGGGCAAAATCTCATAGACCGCCGCCCAATCATGCTCTGGATCCACCCCCATGCGTCTAACCAAGGCTCGCTGCGACTTTTCTTCACGAGACAATCCTGTCTCATCGCTTTTGGTTTTTTTGGTCTTATCTGTACCACTTACAGGCAAATCTCGCACATGACCCACGCTAGAACGCACAATAAAATCATTGCCCAGATACTTATTGATTGTTTTGGCTTTGGCGGGCGACTCCACAATAACCAGTGATTTACCTTTGGAAGAGACTTTTGGGGCGGTCTGACTGGATTTTGTGGTTTTTTTGGTGGATGATGCCATGAGTTACCTTTTAAACTTTTTTATAAAATAAACCAAACTGTCTTGGCTTGATGATGTGTTTAAAATTAAGCGTTTATCTGTGGGCACGATGCCCAAGTATCGTTTTTTATAAAATAACACACAATTCCCCATCATGACAAGATGGCAGCGTAATTTGTATCGCTTATCCTAATTGCTGTTGGTCTTTTAGGTTTTGATTATCTATGTTTTGATATCTTATCTATCATGCACGCTGATTGAGTTGATTGCCAAAATCTAGCAGGGCTTGCTTGAGTGTTTGTAAGTCAGCTTGGGCTAGCTTTTTATCTAGTTTTTGTACCCCTCTTGATGATTGATAATGAACATCTTGCCAATACAGCACAACACTGTTCGCTTTAACCTGTAGTCCTAAAGCGTGGCTCATTATCTCTACTGGAAGTGTCACGCCATCGGCTTTATCATAAAGAATCCCCTTGTCAGCATCCACCACGCACCACTTACCATCTTTGACAATCAGTCGCACAAAAGACAATCGCCACTCATCACAAACAACACCATAACTGACCACCAAATCATTTTTTGGAGCATGATGACTGTGTTGTTGTACTCTGGTGGGCAGCCAATCTGGTCTAGGAATCAATTTAGGGTTAAAGCCATATGTTCTTGCTAGCAGACGAAAATCCGCCACTCGCACCTCTCCTGCCTTCGGCTTTAAGGCAAATATATTGCCAAGTAAAAACCCAGCCACACCAAGCACCACAATGAGCGGTAAATAACCTTGCAAATCCATCCTTACTCCAAACCAACCTTTTATTTATCAAGACCGCCCAAAAAATTTTTAATCACAAAGGTCAGCCAACCACAACACTTATTTACGATGGGACTGCATTTGTGCATACAGATAGCACTACATGAGAATTTGGCGTTTGCCGGTATTATCAGCAGCACTTACCACACCTCGCTCCTCCATCATATCCACGATGCGAGCAGCACGGTTATAGCCGATGCTAAATTTACGCTGTAATGCAGAGATAGAAACCTTGCGAGTATCCAAAATGTGTGCCACCGCCAAATCAAAATACTCATCATCAATGCCGCTGCCACTATCGCCAGACCCTTCACCTTCAAAAGTATAACTTTGGCTAAGGTCAATATAATCTGGCACACCTCGCTCACGCCAAGCATCAGTAACACGATTGACCTCATCGTCTTTAACATACGCTCCGTGTACACGCTCTGTCTCAATCGCACCAGGTGCTAAAAACATCATATCACCATGTCCAAGCATATTCTCAGCACCAGACTCCTCGATGATGATGCGACTGTCTGTTGCCGAGTTGACACGCAAAGCAACACGCACAGGAATGTTGGACTTGATAAGACCGGTAACAACCGTCGCCACAGGTCGCTGTGTCGCCAAAATCAGATGAATGCCTGCAGCTCGAGATTTTTGGGCAAGGCGAACAATCGGCTCTTCAGCAGTTTTGCCTAACTGCATGATCATATCAGCAAATTCATCTGCCACAACGACAATTTTTGGTAGCGGCTTTTGGCGTGGCACAGTACCACTTATATGCTCGGACGCACTCCATAATGGATCTAAGATAGGCTCGCCCAGTCTTTCAGCTTCGATGATTTTTTGGTTAAAAGCAGCAATATTACGCACACGCAACTTACTCATCAGTCGATAGCGATGCTCCATCTCAGTAACACACCAGTTCAATGCAGCGGTTGCCTCTGTCATATCGGTAATCACAGGCGTAAGCAGATGCGGAATGTCAGCATAGTTGGCAAGCTCAAGCTGTTTTGGGTCGATCAGCACCAGTTTTAACTCATCTGGCGTATATTTTAATAACATGGACATCAAAAATGAGTTCACCAGTACCGATTTACCAGAGCCTGTCGTACCAGCAACCAGCATATGCGGTGCTTTGGCAAGATCCGCAATAATCGGTTTTCCGCTAATGCTTGCACCAATGGCGATACTAATGCCTGCTTCTGGATCTTGATACTCTTTGGTATCTAACAACTCAATCAAACCAACGATTTGGCGTTTGCGATTTGGCACTTCAATGCCGATGTATGATTTGCCTGCAATCACAGGAATCACACGCAAAGAAGTCATTCGCATGGAGCGTGCCAAATCCTGCGAAATTTTAATCACACGACTTGCCTTAACCCCTGGTGCCAAATCCACCTCAAAGCGAGTTACTACAGGACCAACCATCGCCGAGACAACGCTGGCTTTAATATTAAATTCCTGCATTTTAATCTCTAGCAACTCAGAAAGCTGTTGCAACTCTTCTTGCGTATAGGTGATGATTTTTTGAGATCTTGGATCCAAGATATCAAGAGATGGCACAGGACTTAGGCTCATGCGATATTCAAGCTCGCTCATGGCGTGCGACTTCGGTCGTACCGTACCTGACGCCACGCCTGCCATTTTATTCACCAACGGTTTGGCAGGTTCTGATTCATCTTTGTCATCAGGGGTGTCATGTAAACTGGTCAAAGAAGCCATGTCCACTCCGCCAAAAGCGGTGGGTTCATCTGACCGCTCTATGACACCAATAGCATTGTAATCAATATGCTCAATTGTTGCCACAGCATCAGCATCAGCATTATTTCTATAAATGTCTTGCCGGTCAAGCTGATCATCGGCTTGATGGATTGTATCATTATAAGGCTGATACTCTAATGGATCAGATGGAGAATCCATCGCATCACCAGCTTGAGAATCTATCTGCACATCCTGAACAAAAACATCATCTTGTTCATCTTGAGTTTGCTCAATACCATCGATACTACCATAGTCTTGTACAGCAAACTCGGCTTGTTTTTGAGCCTCTGCCTGCTTTTGAATCTCTTCTTGTTTTTTAGCTTCTTCTTGTTTTTTCGCTTCCTCTTCGGCTTGTTTTTTTGCCAGTAGCTCATCACGCAGCCCAGAATTTACCAAGAAGCTCTCAAGTGCCCCCTCGTGATTATGTGGTTGATAGGCTGGTACTTTTGGTTTTACTTGACTAATAATCAGTTCATCATCACCCCAACCCTCGTCTGTCTGTGGCGATGATTCATCTGTCATGTCATCATTACTTGGGGTATTGCGAAATTGTCGCCACAAAGACAACCAATGAATATCAAAGGTTAAAGTTGCCACAAGCAATGCCATCAACACCAAAAAGCCCACCGATACTGGCACGCCTAGCACACTTGACAGCGATGCCATGAACTCATACCCTAAAACACCACCAAAGTCTGCCGCCTTGTCTTGCCACCATGCACCTAGCTGTGCGGCAATACCACTGATACACGCCAACAAAAACGCATAAGCCAATACACGCAAAACCCATACAACAGAATTACGACCCCACCACAGCTTGGCAAGTTCATAAGCTGGCACAAGCAATAAAAACCACGCCCCAAAACCAAAAAATGACAATAAAATATCAGAAAGCCAGGCCCCCAAACGACCGCCCACATTGCTAACCTCTTGGCTACTACCCATATGCGACCATGCAGGATCGGTTGGGTTGTAAGACAACAAAGAGATGAACAAAAATGCCAAGATTGCCATACCAACCACACTAAACAGCAGACGCTGTACCAAAGGCAACCTACCTAAGAGTTGATTGATGGACTCATTTTGTAACAGCTGATTTATTTTCATGGCAAAAAATGATGATAGATGAATAAACCAGATATTATATAGGATAACTGCTTGATATCGCAAAATATTTCACACCATTTTACAAAAGCACTCACAACACCCCCAACAACGCAGGTTCTAATGTATCATTTGCTCATTTTTGCCAATAAATCAGCAAATTTCATGATTCCATCTTGTTTTTTTGTCCCACCTCCCCTATACTTTGGCAAACTGCTTTAAAACGCTTTTTAAGGTTTATTGGATTTATTCAGATATTGGCTCATTTGGAATTATCATGGCACACCATCAACTCATCATCCTAGGCTCAGGTCCTGCTGGCTATTCAGCAGCCGTCTATGCCGCTCGTGCAAATCTCAATCCCGTCATCATTACTGGCTTGACTGTCGGCGGGCAACTGACCACCACCACCGAGATTGATAATTGGCCAGGTGGTCGCCATGGTCTGACCGGTACAGCACTGGTCGAAGAAATGAAAGAACATGCCGAACGCTTTGGCACACAGCTCATCTACGACCACATTTCTAGCGTGGATTTAACCAATCGTCCCTTCACTTTAAATGGTGACAGTGGCAGTTATACTTGTGATGCACTCATCATCGCTACAGGGGCAACTGCTCAGTATCTAGGATTAGAAAGCGAAGCCAAATTCATGGGGCAAGGGGTATCAGCCTGTGCTACTTGTGATGGATTTTTTTATAAAAATCAAAAAGTGGTCGTCATTGGCGGTGGCAACACTGCTGTTGAAGAAGCATTGTATCTATCTAACATTGCAAGCCATGTAACACTCGTGCATCGCCGTGATAGCCTGCGTGCCGAAAAAATCATGCAAGACCAACTGTTTGAGAAAGTCAAAAACGGCAACATCTCTATTGAGTGGAACAGCTCCGTCAAAGAAGTCGTAGGCGACGAGATGGGTGTAACAGGCGTTATCATTGAAAACACTGATGGCACTACCAAGCAACTAGACGCAATGGGCATGTTCGTTGCCATCGGACATAAGCCAAATACTACCATCTTTGATGGTCAACTCACCATGAAAGATGGCTATATCGTGGTAAACAGTGGACTAAATGGTAATGCCACTGCCACCAGCGTATCAGGGGTGTTTGCTGCAGGTGATGTTGCTGACCACATCTACCGCCAAGCCATCACATCGGCAGGTACAGGCTGTATGGCAGCCCTTGATGCCGAAAAATACCTAGATGGCTTGTGATTACCGACATCTTAATCACTAACAAATAACCAAAAAAGGCGTGTTTTTAACTCGCCTTTTTAGTGATTCTAAGCACACCAATTTTGTGTTATTATTTTAAAGTCTTAATATCGCCAGTCAAACCAACCCAACAATGACCTCCATGCACCTCCCAAGCCTTACTGACTTACACGCCATTGCTGATCGCTCTGCCTTTGATTTTAATAGCGTGGTAGATATGGCTGATGAAAATGGTTTTGTGGGTGCAGGGGCAGACTTATCCACCGCCACCCTGCTCAATGCCTACCGCACAGGGGTATTTCCTTGGTATTCAGATGGCGACCCTATTTGTTGGTGGTGTCCGCCCACTCGCTGTGTGCTATACCCAGATGAATTCTACCCAACAAAATCACTCATTCGCACCGCCAAAAAGAATGCTTGGCAAATCAGCACCAACCTTGCTTTTAGGCAAGTTATGCGTGCCTGTGCAGCTCCAAGAAGCTATACTAACGACACTTGGATAAACGATGAGATGCTAGATGCCTATGCACGCTTACATGAACTTGGTGTGGCAATCAGCGTAGAGATTTGGGAAGGTGTACCAAAAGACAGTGAGCTGATTGGCGGACTGTATGGCTTGCAGTTTGGGGCAATATTCTGTGGCGAGAGTATGTTTCATACTCGCACCGATGCCTCCAAGATTGCTTTTTGGGCAATGACGATATTGGCAAAACAAGCAGATGTTAAACTGATTGATTGCCAACTTGAAAACCCCCATCTAATCAGCCTTGGGGCATATTTGATTCAAAAATCTGATTTTCTTGATAGGCTTACCACCTTAAACCACACCGACACACCCCATATGACAGGAAGTATGGCGGTCAACGACTTAGTAACACTCATAACAACGCAATAAAAAAACGCACTTCTTAGGCAATAAAATCTGCAGTGGTTATTTACTTTTTGGTCTTAGTAACCATCACCAATCCACTCCTATCGCCTCACTACACACATAAGCACTCGCCCAAGCCCATGCGAAGTTAAAACCACCCAAATGCCCTGTTACATCAAGTACTTCACCAATAAAATACAGCCTATTGCATAATTTGCTCTCCATTGTCTTGCCCTTAACCTCATCAGTACTCACACCACCACGAGTAACCTCCGCCACACGATAGCCTTCTGTGCCTGAAGGCTTAATCTGCCATGCGTTGATGCGTTTAGCAATATCAATTAAGTCCTTATCTTTAATATTAGCCAGCTCAATATCGCAAAATTTCTCCCAAAAGATGGCTTGTAGTACCATTAACAGCTTTTTTGGAAAATGTAGTGCAAGCACGGTACGAATGTGCTGTTTTGGACACATCTTTTTGGCGGTAATCAGCAACTCCGATACATCACAAGATGGCAACAAATCAATGCCAATCATCTCGCCCAACTGCCAATAATTTGATAACTGTAGCATGGCAGGCCCTGACAACCCACGATGAGTAAAGAGCATGGGTAACTGAAAGCTCGCCTTATCATTAAAAGCAGTAACCTCAAGGCTAAGTCCTGCTAGCGTCTTCATCAACTCACCCAACTGGTCAGTAAAGGTAAATGGCACAAGTGAAGCCTGAGTAGGCATAATCGTATGTCCAAACTGCGTGGCAACTTGATAACCAAAGCCACTTGCCCCTAGAGTTGGAATCGACAACCCTCCTGTGGCAATCACCAACGAACGGCAACCAATCTCATAAGATTTACCAGCTTTTGTCGATACGCTCAGATGAAAGTCATCACAATCAGTGTCTTTTTTAATGTTTTGTATTGCTGTGTTTAAGCGAATCTCCACGCCTGCCGTGCTACATTCATTAAGCAGTAGATTTAAAATATCTTTAGACGAATTATCACAAAACAGCTCGCCTCGTGCCTTTTCGTGGTAGGTGATGCCATGTTTTTCCACCAATTTAATAAAATCATCACTCGTATAACGACTAAGGGCAGATTTGACAAAGTGGCGATTTTGACCGATAAATTCATTAGCAGACACATGACGATTGATGAAGTTGCATCGCCCACCGCCCGACATGAGAATCTTTTTACCTGCTTTATTGGCATGGTCTAGTACCAGCACTCGCTTACCATAAAGTGCAGTCTGAAATGCACAAAACAATCCTGATGCCCCTGCTCCGATGACGACAACATCTATATATTCATCAGCCAACTTAGTCATGGCGATTGTCATTTGTGGTGCGTGTTAGCATATCGTATTTGGCATCGTACTCCAACTTTTCACGACGATAAATCTCAAACACACACATCTCCTCACAACCACTGTTGCAACATTCATCATCTTCTGGTGGCTCTGGCGGTGGCGGAATATCAATCATATCTGTCATGGGATTACCTTTAAAAATCATGAGAAGTTTTGTGCTTTTTTGTAGCTGGTACTTGTATTTTGATTGGCTTTTATTATAATTGAATTGACATAAAAACGCACCTACTGTCTTTTATCCACCGTCTTTTGTTGCGATCAGTAAGAGTTATAATGAACACACCCACCCAAGATGCCATCATCCAAGCCATGCAAACCCTACTACCCACCCATCTGTCGCTTGAGAACGAAAGCCACAAACACGCAGGTTATTTTGAGGGCAAAGAAAGCCATTTTAAGCTAGTGGTAGTCAGTCAAGGTTTTATTGACAAACGCTTGGTGGCAAGACATCAGATGGTGTATTTGGCAGTTCAACCACTTTTGATGGCAAATGGCGGTAGCATTCACGCACTCGCCATTCACGCCTATACACCAGATGAATGGGCAGCATTAGGTCGAGCCCCCAATAGCCCCAACTGTGCAGGACAACATCTACATTAACTTGAATGGATATTAACCTGTAAATAACCAACCATCTAAACCAAATAGATGTCACTACCGCCAACTCAGCAAATAACACTTATCGCCTTTTGAGTAATCAAAACCAACCACAAATATAAAATACCAACCATGAGAAAAATAAGCATTACTCTAACAATACTCGCCGTAACTTTGACAGGCTGTGCCACCACCAACATTGTACCCCAATATATCAGCCCAAATAACTACACTACCCATGATTGTCATTACCTACAAAGTGAAGTGGCTCGTGTTAGCATACTTGCTGAAAAAACCCAAAATCAGCAGATTTCATTATCATCAACAGGAATCGGTATCGGTATTACTGGCGGTCATAGTGGTATTTATCCAACCATCAGTTTTGGCGTAGGCTCTGGTTCATCAGCTCGCACTGCACGCACCAATACTCTTGCTCGGCTTTATGGTGAACATGATGCAATGCTCATCGCTGCTCGTCAAAAAAATTGTGCTTTTGCCCAAAACATCAAAATCTATGGCGAAAAATAACACAAAAACCATATAAAACAATAAAATTTTGACAAGTGCATAAAAATCCCCCAAAATAAGTCGCATTTTTTACGGCTTATTTTTTTGTCATGTTTATCATTCCTGCTTGGTTTAATACTCTAAAACAACGCCCACAACTCATCAACAATGACTTAATTGCAGGCTTAATGATGGCGGTACTTGTCATTCCCCAAAGTCTTGGTTATGCTACTTTAGCGGGCTTACCGCCCATCATAGGGTTATACGCTTCCATCGTCCCCACTTTGGTCTATGCCTATATCGGCTCAAGCAATGTCAGTGCGGTCGGACCGGTGGCAGTAACCGCCATCATGACCGCCAGTGCCTTATCAGGCTACACCCCAAATACAACCGAATATCTGGCATTATCCATCACTTTGGCGATGATGGTTGGTATGATTTTATGCTTTGCCAGTTTGTTTAGAATTGGTTGGATCATGCAATTTGTCAGTCGTGGTGTATCAAGTGGCTTTGTCAGTGCGGCGGCAGTCTTGATTGTCATTAGCCAAATAAAAAACATCACAGGATTGCCCATCATCGGTGGTAGCCTTATTGACATCATTGGCAACCTACAAGGAAGTGATTTTCACTTCAAATCAAGCACCGTATTACTTGGCATTGGCACGCTCATCATCTTGCTAGCAAACCGCTATGTTAGCATACTATGGGCATGGCTACCCAAGTCCAAAGCAGATTTCGCCAAACGAATGACGGTCTTTGTCATCACCATACTGTCCATCATCTTGGCAAATCAGTTCAACTGGCAAGCCTTAGATTTACGACTGCTTGAGCCGCTGCCCACAGGATTACCAAAGCTGAGTGTTCCCATCTTATCTTTTAGCGTCTTGATTGACCTTTTGCCGTCAGCACTGCTCATCGCATTGGTGGCTTTCATCTCAAGTTCAGCAGTTGCTAGCAACTACGCCCGCATTCATGAACAACCCTTTGATAACAATAAAGAGCTACTAGGGCTTGGCTTTGCCAATATTGCCAGCAGTCTATCGGGTGGCTTTACAGTGGCAGGCGGTATCTCTCGAACCAGCTTAAATATAGGACTGGGGGCAAAAACACCTTTTGCATCAGTGGTGTGTGCGATTGGCATTTTGATGATTTTGGTATTTGTTGGGCAATACCTTACAGGCTTGCCTTATGCGGTTCTCTCTGCCATCATCGTAAGCTCCGTCATCTCCATGGTGGATATCAGCACCCTAAAATCCGCCCTAAAACACGGCAAGGCAGACGCTATTTGCTTTGTGTTGTGTTTTTTTACAGCGATTATCTTTGGGTTGAACATTGGGCTGATTGCCGGTCTTTTGATGAGCTTTATTTTGATGATTTATCGCTCGCATCGTGTGAATATCGCCATCATTGGGCAAATTGGCGATAGTGGTCATTTTCGAGACATTGCTCGGCACAAGGCCACTACTTTTGATGATTTACTGATGGTACGCATTGATGAAAGCCTATATTTTGGCAACGCCATTACCATTCACGATACCCTGCGTAAGCTCTACTACGCACACCCAGACTGCCGTAATGTCATCATTATCATGACTGCGGTTAATCACATTGATTTAACCGCACAAGAGATGCTGTTGTCTTTTAATCAAGAAATCAAAAATCAAGGCAAACGCCTGCATTTTGCTGAAGTTAAAGGTCCTGTCATGGACATTCTAAAAGACAGCGACTTATTAAACAATCTGTCTGGCAAGATATTTTTAAGCACCAAACTTGCCTTTGATACTCTAAAATACAAGGGCGATGACTGGGGTGGTATGTAATATTGGTCGGCGAGCTTTTATTCCTAATTGATAAAATTTTTGCTAATTTTTATTTTTTTGGAATAACCTTATGCGAAATTAACATTGAATCATGGTAAAAACTTCGCTAAGATAGGCACATCTTTTGATAGCTTGACAACCATTTATACGGATAATAACATGAACACCAACACCATCACCCTATATAAACAAATCTATCCTTGCCAATGCCAAGCTATTGCCAATCTTGGCTTTAAAAGCATCATCAATCTTCGTTTTGATGACGAATGTAGCAATCAACCGACAGCAGACGAACTGGAAAAAAGTGCCAACAGCACAGGGTTGGCGTACCGTCATTTACCGATTGATGGAGAAAGTTTGTCTTTTGATATGGTAACGCAGTTTGCCAAGATACTAGGTGAGCTACCTAGCCCTGTGATGGTCTTTTGTGGCACAGGTAGCCGTGCCAAAAGACTATATCAAAGTGCAATAGTCAGCGGTCTATTATAAAACTTGTTCGCCCAGATACTACAGCCCATATACAAATAAAAAGTTCATATACAAATAAAACTCGCATGAATGTGGGTTTTATTTGTATCAGTCGCACCATTAAAATGGCACTTCACTTTGCCAGTTCATCCACGCCCCGTTCACTGGGTGTTTTAGGCGAAGCTTGTGGGCGTGCAGGTTTAGGCGTGGAGCAAGCTCTAAGGCCACGCTCTCAGCATAGATAGGGTCGCCTATCATCACATGACCAATATGCACCATGTGTACTCGTAGCTGATGACTACGCCCTGTGATGGGTTTTAGGGCAACTCGTGTAACAGGATACACATCGCCCTTGTTGTCAGTACGCAGTTCATGATGCAGTACTTGATAATGCGTCAGAGCATTTTTTGACCATGTGGTATCAACAATATGGCGTGGCTTAGTGCTTGGTTCATAACGCACAGGCACATCAATTACGCCTTGTTTATCATCCATTAGCACCGTACCAAACACCACCGCTTGATATTCTTTGGTGGGAATGCGGTCTATAAATTGCTTTGAGATATGGCTTTGGGCTTGCTCATGTTTGGCAAAAATGATAAGCCCTGAGGTATCCATATCCAGCCGATGAATCAGCTTGATGTTTGGATAGACCCTAAGTAGCCGTGATTGTAGGCTAACTTTCAGCACTCGCCCATCAACGCTCAGCAGTCCCGCTGGCTTATTACCCACCCAAATATCTTCATCTTCATAAACGGTGATGGATTGAATAAAATCTTGAAAAAATCCGTCATTAAAACTCGTCTCTTGGGCATTCATGGCAATGATTTTATCATCGCTTAGGCGGTCATGCTTCTTAGTAATTTGATTCATCGGTACATTATTAGGATTGGTTTGGTGAAGTTAATGTTGATTATTGACAAATTTAATGGCAAAAACACTGCCTTTTTGGTAGATTTTTGTTATTATAGCACATTCAATGACTGCGATACTTGGCATTATCCAAGTATCGTATGCACCCAAAAGCATTGCAAATTTCGCAACCACCAAACTTGAAAAATTTGCCATACACACCATTTACTACTTACATTCACCCAAAAAAAGGGCTTAATTATGTCTATCATTAACACCACTGACGCCAACTTTAACCAAGATGTTTTAGAATCTAAAAATCCTGTGCTTGTAGATTTTTGGGCACCTTGGTGCGGTCCATGCAAAGCCATCGCTCCAACCCTAGAAGACTTAGCGACAGACTATGAAGGTCGTGTCAGCATCGTTAAAGTCAATGTTGATGACAACCCAGAAACTGCTGCACGCTATGGCATTCGTAGTATTCCTACCCTATTTGTCTTTAAAAATGGCGAAAAAGTAGATACCATCGTTGGCAGTCGTCCAAAATCAGAACTTGCCGATTTGCTTGATAAGCATCTATAAACTTCCAAAGAAAAAAGAAAGGCTTGCTTTTTGCAGGTCTTTTTTTATTCGCCCCTTGATTTTATGACAAAAAACTCGTATTATTATGCACCAGTCGCACACATCTAGCGACATTCTCTATACTTTTCATATTTTTTGGTCGCCATACTATTTGACCATCTCTTTTATGACAAATCCCCAAAGACCTACCCATGAACCTAACCGAACTTAAAAGAAAGTCCGTTGCCGAGCTATTATCCATTGCCGAGCAAATGGGGCTTGAGAACATGGCACGCAGCCGTAAACAAGACATCATTTTTGCCATCTTAAAAACCCACGCCCGCAATGGCGAGCCCATCTATGGAGATGGCGTGCTAGAGATTTTGCCTGACGGTTTTGGTTTTTTGCGGTCATCAGAGGGTTCATATCTGGCAGGTCCTGACGACATCTATGTCAGCCCAAGTCAGATTCGCCGTTTTAACTTACAAACAGGCGACTCCATCGCAGGGCAAATCCGCCCACCCAAAGAACAAGAACGCTATTTTGCTCTTTTAAAGGTGAGTGAGATTAACTTTGATACGCCAGACCGCAGTCGCCACAAGCTAATCTTTGAGAACTTAACCCCCCTTTTCCCCACCAAACAGCTAACGCTAGAACAAGGCAATGGTACAACAGAAGACCTAACAGGTCGCTTGATTGACTTAATTGCCCCCATCGGCAAAGGTCAGCGTTCCATCATCGTCGCTCCGCCTAAAGCAGGTAAGACAGTACTACTACAAAATGTCGCCCAAGCCATCGCCAAAAACCATCCAGAGTGCTATCTAATCGTATTGCTTATTGATGAACGCCCTGAAGAGGTTACCGAAATGCAGCGTACCGTGCGTGGCGAGGTGGTCGCCTCTACCTTTGACGAACCGCCACAGCGTCATATTCAAGTCGCTGAAATGGTCATCGAAAAAGCAAAACGCTTGGTCGAGCATAAGCAGGATGTCGTTATTCTATTAGATAGCATTACCCGTTTGGCTCGTGCTTATAATACTGTCATTCCTTCAAGTGGTAAAGTCCTAACAGGTGGTGTGGATGCCAACGCCCTAGAACGCCCTAAGCGTTTTTTTGGTGCGGCACGCAACATTGAAGAAGGTGGCAGTTTAACCATCATCTCAACCGCCCTAATTGACACAGGCTCAAAGATGGACAGCGTCATCTTTGAAGAGTTTAAAGGCACAGGTAACCAAGAAATCACCCTTGAGCGAGACCTTGCTGAACGCCGTATATTCCCTGCCATCAACATCAAAAAGTCATCCACTCGCCGTGAGGAAAGACTGCTTGATGAAGAGACGCTCAGACGAGTTTGGGTGCTTAGAAAACTGCTACAACCAATGGATGATTCGCAAGCCGTTGAGTTTTTGATTGATCGCCTAAAAGACTCAAAGACCAACGATGAATTTTTTAGCAACATGACCAAAAAAGCATCAAACTCATCTTAAAAACACCACAATCTGCCCATCATGTCGTTAGATAAATACAGGATATTTGCGATTGAGTGGGCTTTGTGTTATTATAAACAGCCGTATAGATTCTATTGATGCAAGAAAACAAGCATCTATATGGTATATTTTTAGCTCAATGAGAGACAAACCCTTTAAGGCAATGTTGTAGAAATATTTTGTTACATTTTTACAACAATTCTCAAAGAATATTGTTTTTTATTTTTGCAAAATTACTATATAATTCACTTTACAACAAAGTATGCTAAGATATATGGAACTGAAAGGCAAGTGTATTTGCACTTGCCTAGATTTTTCTAAATATTTCATTCATACGATTGCCAACTCACTTAATCTATGGAGACTACCATGAAAACTAAACTAGCTCTAACTGCTCTTATCGCTTCTCTAGCTCTAACTGCTTGCTCAAAGCCTGCTGAAGAAGCTGCTGACGCTGCCGCTGCTGCACAAGAAGCTGCTGTAGAAGCACAAGAAGCCGCTGCTGAAGCTCCTGCTGACGCTGCTGCACAAGAAGCTGCTGCTACTGCAGAACAAGCTGCTGAAACCGCTGCTACTGCTGCCGCTAATGCACAAGCTGGTGCTGGCGAACAAGCTGAAGCTACTGCTGAAAATGCACAAGAGGCTGCTGACGCTGCAAAAGACGCTGCTGATGCTGCAGAAAAGAAATAATCTCTCTTTTCTCTATAAAAAAGAGCCTAATTTTAGGCTCTTTTTTATATACCAAAAAAACACACCATCAGGTCTATGGCATACTCGCTCTATGGCATACTCGCTCTATGGCATACTCGCAAAGCCACCAACAAACGACATTAGCACAACTTAATAATCCCTATCAAGAACCCACCAACCAATTTACCATCAGTACACGCACGCTTCAAAACCAAAAACCATTAGGATATACTGGTTGAAACTTATCAATGTTAAATCGCCACAACTTTATTAAAAGAAGCTATAAAACACCCCAACGACCATAAAAA
This sequence comes from Moraxella haemolytica, assembly GCF_030177935.1. Taxonomy (NCBI): domain Bacteria; kingdom Pseudomonadati; phylum Pseudomonadota; class Gammaproteobacteria; order Moraxellales; family Moraxellaceae; genus Moraxella; species Moraxella haemolytica. Next base: position 250,893 of record NZ_CP089974.1, on the reverse strand, counting down.
CACCACAAGCACAAGATTACCAGATTACCAGATTTACCGGTCAAATTTACAGACCTTTTTTTATAAATTACCGATACGCCCTGATGCTAATTCCCATCAGTATTAATATAACCATATTGGCAAATGCAAATAATACCATATCAAGAAAATACAAACTTTGGTGCTGATAAAGCAATACCGAGACATTAGCCATAGATGCCAAACCAAATGAAAAACTCCAAAAACTTGGTCCTACACCTCCTTTAGCAATCCATGGTAATAATCGCAACAAAAACAACAACTGCAAAATACCGTAACCAAACAACATTTTTACAAAAATATCTACCGTGCCCACCACCGATATGTAGGCACTTGCTCCTACAAAAGCAGGGGCCAAAATAATACCAAAAGTAGCACGCAATTCTTTCACAACACTTTGAGTGCGAATATGTTGCAATAGCACAGGCTCAAACATCATCCATGCAAACATACCTGCACCAAAAAATAGCAATGCCAAATCCTTGTAACCCAGTAATGCTAATGCGTTAGCACTAATAAAATTACCTGCAATGGTGGGCAAATAAAAATGTGGCAGTGTGGTATTTTGAGTAAATGTATCGCCACGCCATAAAGAGCCAATCTGCCAAACATTGTAGCTTAGCTGTAGTAGAATTGAAGCAACAATAAACGCTTGACCAATATTAACATATCCCCATAAAACCCAAATTTCACCCACAACCATTGCACCAATTAGTATCAGCACTGGCAATGACAATCGTGCTGAATAATGCAATTCACCCAAAAAATGCTTGGGAGAAGAAACTGCTTTGCAAACATATAAAATGAATAAAAACAGCCAAATGGCAAACGCCCCCAAACCTAATGCAGCGCTAACATAATGACTAACCAAAAATACATTTTCGGCACGATACCACGCAATACTTAACGCCCCTAGACCCATTGGTATGCCAAAAAAAGCGATAGGTGGTAGCAATAACTTATCAAAAAACCCATGATTGGTGTGCATACACTTCTCTTTATTAGCCAATAACCCAAAAACAAAAACGCACAAAAAGATTTGTGCGTTTTTGATAAAAGAATATCATGCACCCATTTTGGCAACAGCTTCTTTGGTTGTCCAAAGGTCGTTGGCAATAATACGATAATTAATTAATGCCGCCAAATAACCATCACCTTCAGGAATGCGTGGTCCTGCGGTAGCATCTTTAACAACAGCGACCTCAAAACCCTGCTCTACAAGTTCACGCAAATGCGATTCAATGCATAAATTTGCTGCCATGCCCGCCAAAATGACTTGGTCAATTTTATGCTTGCGTAATTGCAACACCACATCATTAGTCTCTGGACCAAAAATTTTGTGTGGCGATGCGATGACAGTTTTGCCGTCATAGATATATTTTTTATAGCGCTCAACAAAATCAGCACCAGAACCTTCAAAACCTTCCATGGTATAAGCACCTTTGCGAGCAAACATATTGGTTGTGTGCATAAAATTTTCGCCCGGTGCCATAAACTGCCACTGATGGTCGGTGGGGTAATAGTAGTGTGGCGAAACAAAGACAGGCATATCAACCTTTTTTGCAGCCTGAAACAGAGCTTCAATATTTTCTACGGTGTTGTTTTGTTGGATACTGTCTTTTAAGACTTCCCACATGACACCATTTGGGCTCAAAAAATCATTTTGTGGGTCCACAACCACCAAAGCTACTCGCTTAGGATTGATGGTCATACCAGATCGCTCTAGCCCATACTGCTTTGGTTCAGCATAAGGGTCGGCCACTATTGTCGCAGCTGTTTTGGCGTGAGCATGACCACCAATACCCAATGCACCCATCACACCAGCTGCCATTGCGACTGTACCAAAACCCAACGCATCACGGCGGTTTTGATCAATTTTTGCTCCATCATCTGGTAATTGCGATTGGTTGATGTCTGTATTTTGCATGACTACCTCTAAAATAACTACTTTTTAAATTAAACAATGTTGATAGAAAACAATCAATGACAAGACATCTTATTTGTGGGATTCTATCGCTTCTAAGGCTCGCAGTGAATAAGCATAAGCAGCACCTGCATTCAATGAGATGGCTGTTGCCAATGCCCCTGCAATTTCCGAATCAGTTGCTCCTGCAGCTAGAGCTTTTTGAGCGTGTACACCAATACAGCTTTCACAACGAGTGGTTATGGCAACAGCGATTGCGATGAGCTCACGAGTTTTTTCGTCCAGAGCTTCAGCGGCAGCTGCACTATCTAAAACCTGATAGGCTTCTAGCATTTTTGGGTTGGTTTTACCCAGTTTGCCAAAAGATTGTTTGGTGTGGTTGGTGATGTGTTTCCAGTCAGCAAAAGACATGGGCAGTCTCCTTTATTAAAAATTAGTTTTTGATTGGTCGCAATATTAAAGTATAATTGCGTTGCGATGGTGCTATTATAAAGATATTTATTTGTTGTACTTATCTTTTTGTTTCAAAAAATAGTACAATTAATTCATTAGGAAGGTTTATGTTAGATAGCTTATTAACGCTGGCACAACTTCATGCAGGCGTACATATAGATTGTCGTTTGGGGGGTGAGTGGCAAATAGAACAACAGCCCACAGCAGGGCAAACCATGCTACACATCGTAACCAAAGGCACAGTACAGCTTGTGGTAAAAAACAAAACTTATATCTTAAAAGCTGGTGATATCGCCTTATTTTGTGGAATAAACCACTGCATACAAAATGTCAATACTGGTACGCATCGTTTGGTTGATACCACTTGTGCCATTCAAAGTATGTCAGGGGCGTTTTTGGTCAATCAAATTAGCAATCAGACCGATTGTACAATGCTTTGCTTAAACTTTTATGCAGATAAGCACAGTACCTTATTGGCAAGCCTGCCAGATTTTTTTATTGTAACTTTAAATGAACAAACGCTACATCCGTTAGTAGCATTGATGATTGACGAATCTCAAAATCCCAAGCAAATGGGTAATGCGTTTTTGGTTGATAATTTAGCTCAGTCAATACTCGTATATGTTTTGCGTGCCTTGCCTGCCGAAAAACTAGGCGGTGTATTAAGGGCATATCAGCATCCTAGATTATCAGAATTGATTGCAAAGATTGCTAGCAAACCTGACGATGATTTTAGTATATCTGCAATGTGCGAACAATTGCATTTATCTCGCTCAACACTCGTTAGGCTATTTCAAAAAACATTGGGAGTAGCACCACATACCTTTGTCAAAACCATGCGTCTTGAATATGCCGCAAAGCTTTTGCGTACCAATCAGCAGTCGGTCTTGCAAATTGCCATTGAGACAGGTTTTGGCTCACAGACACATTTTAATCGTGCATTTAAGGCACACTATGGCGTCTCTCCAAGTACTTATCGGCTCACATAGTGTGGCACTTCTCACAGATTACCACTTATAGGTCTTTGGCTAGACTAACATCTAGAACACAGTCCATTTGTCTTTTATCTTTACAACCAACAAGATGTTATTATACATTTAGCAAAAACTTAAAATGATTGCACATCAATAAACCACACCCATGAACCACACCTTACAATCTTAGATGGCACATTAAAGATTAGGTCGCAAAACTAAGACTAAGAACTAGATTGCTTGACTAACAAGGCTTAGTTTTTTAGCTTAGTTTTTATCCTTGCCTAATTGGTATCCGTGTTTGGCTTGACTGACTGGATAAAAACCTTGAAACATTAGCCAAAGCCTGCCAAATCATGTTAAAATAATCACATTCAAACAACCTGATTGTCCAACTAAGACCAACCCTAAACATAACAAATATCCAGTCTTTCATAAGCGAATGCTTGTGAGCATTTATACTGATGTATCTATATAAAGGACACTACATGGCCACCCTTGCCCAATACCTAGAAACCCACACCACTTCAGCGATTGCTAGCACCATGACTACGCTTGCTAAAGCCAGTATCGCCATCAGCCACCTGCTTGATAAAGGGGCATTGGCGGGTATTCATGGCGAAGCAGATGCCATGAATGTGCAGGGCGAAACCCAAAAAAAACTTGATGTCATCTCTAACGATCTACTGCTCGATGCCTTACTTGCCAACCCCAACTGTGCAGGTGTGGCAAGTGAAGAGCTTGACGAGATTAGCCCTGCCAATGCTGGTGGCACACTACTAGTCGCTTTTGATCCGCTAGATGGCTCAAGCAATATTGATATCAACATGACTGTTGGTACGATTTTTTCTATCTTGCCTTATCATAATCAAGGACAACAAGCAGTAGAGACAGACTTTTTACAAGCAGGCAAACACCAAGTCGCCTCTGGCTACTTTATCTATGGCACTTCCACCATGCTAGCAGTAACTTTTGGGTCAGGTGTGGCGATGTTTAGCCTAGACCCTGCCACCCAAAGCTACATACTCATTAACGATGATGTCCAAATCAGCGTACATACCGCCGAATACGCCATCAACGCTTCTAATCGCCGATATTGGCTACCGCCCATTGCACAGTACATTGAAGAGCTAACTCAAGGCGATGCAGGTGTACGCAACAAAGATTATAATATGCGTTGGGTGGCAGCGATGATTGCCGATGTGCATCGCATCTTGATGCGTGGCGGGGTATTTATGTATCCATTTGATACCAAGATTGCCGGCAAAGCTGGCAAACTTCGTCTCATGTACGAAGCCAACCCCATGAGCTTCATCATAGAACAAGCAGGCGGTGCCAGTAGAGATGGTGTACAGCGTATCATGGACATCACGCCTACCAGTATCCATCAGCGTATCCCTGTGGTACTGGGTGCAAAAGAAGAAGTGTCGTATGTCAAGGCACTACACGATCAGGCAGGAATTTTGGCAAATGGTGAGCCTGCATAATTGCAATCAACTTCATACAAATAAAAACCATCAATTTGTCGGTTTTTATTTTTTCAAAAACGGTCATCACAATGAACTTAATCACAAGTAAAGACAACCCCCTAATCAAAACCGCCCACGCCCTACTCACCGACCCAAAAAAACGCAAAAAATTAGCTCAAACGGTCATTGAAGGAGTGCATTTATTAGACGCTTACCTAAAAGCAAATAAAACACCCATCACCACAATCATCAGCGAAAGCGGTTTGGCAAATGCCGAAATCCAAGATTTGATAAGCAGACTCAATAAACAGCCTGTCATCATCAGCGACACTCTATATAAAAACATCCGCACGCTAGGCGAGTGCTTGCCAATCATGGCGGTCATCACGATACCAAATTTGACACTACACCAAAAGATAATCAAAGACTGTTTGATCATCAATGGCATTCAAGACACAGGCAATCTAGGCACACTACTTAGAACAGCCAGTGCCACAGGTTTTGATACTGTAATCTGCACCACAGGCACAGCCCACACCTATAATCCTAAGACGCTTAGGGCCGGTATGGGGGCGAATTTTAGCTTAGATATCTATGACAATGTGAGTATTGATGAGATTTTTGAGTTCGTCAAAGTGCCATTATACGCCACGACCTCGCACGCAGATGGACTGATCTACCATAAAGACTTGACCCAGCCGTTGGCACTAATCATGGGGCATGAAGGTTCTGGCGTGGACAGGCTACTACTAGAGAGTGCCACCCCTCTCACCCTACCCCAATACGGACAAGAAAGCCTAAATGTCGGCGTAGCAGGCAGTGTATGCCTGTATGAGATACTGCGTCAGCGTCAGTTTGCCAAGCCACCCATCTCATCATAAAACATCATGAAATACAGACTAACCCCAAGATTACTGATGAGCTTTGTTATCTTAGCCGTCATCACACTCATCGCCATCGATGATAGACTCATCATCAAAGAATACCACGCTCATCAAGGCACGCCAGATGATCAGAGCATCACCGTCGCCATCATCACCGACTTACATGGTAATTTTTATGGCGATGGGCAGATTGAGTTGATTAAACCACTAAAAGACAGACGCCCTGAGATGATTTTATTGGGTGGCGATATTTATGATGATCAAATGCCACAAACGCACACCGATACTCTGCTTAGTCAGCTCACCGCCATCACACCGAATGTGTACTATGTCAATGGCAATCACGAGCTATATCTGCCAGCTAGCGAGTATGCCAAGATAGAACAAAAAATCCAACGCTACGGCATTAAGATTCTACACGGTGAAAGTGCGGTTGTGCCGATTGATGGCAAAGCCAGTAATTTACGCATTCATGGCGTATCAGACCCTGTTCTGATAGAAAAATTTCATCAAGACTTACGCACGGTTGGACAGTCTGCCAATCCAAGCAACATCAATATCCTACTCGCTCATCGCCCTGAATATATTGATAGCTATCTACAGTACCCCTTTGATTTTATCGTTAGCGGTCATGCACACGGTGGTCAATGGCGCATTCCTTATGTGCTAAATGGCTTATTCGCCCCAAATCAAGGCTTGTTTCCAAAATACGCAGGCGGTGAATATCACTTTGACAACAGCCAATCTTACAGCCAACACAGCCAGTTCATCGTCAGTCGTGGACTTGCCACAAAATCCACACGCTTTATCCCCAGAATCTTTAATCGTCCAGAATTAGTATTTTTGACCATACCTAACGACTAACCAAAAAAATCCCCATCATCCAAGATAGGGATTTTTGTTACTGATTCATGCGTGCCATATTGATGATCTAGCATCTTAATGGCTTAGCATTTTTAGCTTATTGTAACTTCTCGGTTTATAGCTTCTCAGTCAGCTCTGGCAGTGCAGTAAAAATATCAGCTTCCAAGAAATAATCCGCTACTTGAGCAATCGGTGCTTCTGGATCATTATTAATCGCCACGATGACCTTAGAGTCTTTCATGCCTGCCAAGTGCTGAATCGCACCTGAGATACCTGCAGCGATGTATAGATTGGGTGCAACGATTTTGCCTGTTTGACCAACCTGTAGATCGTTTGGTACAAATCCTGCATCTACTGCTGCACGGCTTGCACCCACTGCCGCACCCAATTTATCCGCCAGTGGCTCGATATATTTGGTAAAGTTCTCACCACTTGCTAAGGCACGACCACCAGATACCACGATATCTGCCGAGGTTAACTCTGGTCGGTCGGATTTGGCAAGCTCTTCTTTAATGAATAGCGATTTGCCTGCATCATTGCCAACACCGACATTCTCAATGCTTGCACTACCGCCAGTGGTAGCAGCGGCATCAAAGGCAGTTGTACGCACAGTTAGGACAATCTTCTCTTCTTCACTTCGTACAGTCGCGATGGCATTGCCTGCATAAATTGGGCGTTCAAAGGTTTTGGCATCAATGACCGCCGTGATGTCTGATACCATGCTGACATCTAAAAGGGCTGCCGTGCGTGGCAAAAAGTTTTTGCCTGTTGTGGTTGCAGGGGCGATGATGTGGCTATACATACCTGATAGCTCTACCACCAATGGTGCAATGTTCTCAGCCAGTTGATGAGTAAAAGCAGGGTTGTCCGCCAAAAGCACCTTGCTCACGCCTGCCACTTGAGTGGCGGCATCAGCGACAGCTTGTGCGTTTGCACCTGCCACCAAAACATGCACATCAGCATCAATTTGACCAGCTGCCGTGATAGCTGATAAGGTTGCAGATTTTAGTTCATTATTATCGTGTTCAGCATAGACTAATATACTCATATTTTTATCCTTTTTTGACCGACTTTGTGATAATCATACACCATCTTAGATGACTTTGGCTTCATTTTTAAGTTTATCAATCAGCTCATCAACACTCGCTACCTTCACGCCTGCACTACGCTCAGCAGGAGCTACTACTTTTAGAGTGCTTAATTTTGAACTCATATCCACCCCAAAGTCAGCAGGCGTTTTGATATCCAAAGATTTTTTCTTGGCCGCCATGATGTTTGGCAGTTTTGGGAAACGAGGTTCGTTTAGACGCAGGTCAGTTGTGATGATGGCAGGCAAAGACAGCTCAACCGTCTGCAATCCGCCATCAATCTCACGAGTTACCGTTACTTTATCGCCATTCACCACCACCTCTGAAGCAAAAGTACCTTGGGAAGCATTCATAAGTGCCGACAGCATTTGACCTGTTTGATTGTTGTCATCATCAATGGCTTGTTTGCCCAACAAAATGATGCTTGCACCTTCAGACTCCGCCACACCTTTTAGGATTTTGGCGACTTGTAGCGGATAGGTCTTGGCATCAGTCTCAACCAATATGCCACGATCTGCACCCAGTGCCAATGCCGAGCGAAGCTGTTCTTGAGATTGAGTTGCCCCAATAGACACGGCGATGATTTCTGTTGCAATGCCTTTTTCTTTTAGGCGCACCGCCTCTTCAATGGCGATTTCACAAAATGGGTTAATGCTCATCTTGGCATTGGTCAATTCCACACCTGATTCATCTGCCTTAACTCGTACTTTCACATTGTGGTCAACCACACGCTTTACAGCAACTAATACCTTCATGGTTCACTCCGTTTTTAGTCGTTTAAGAAATGATAACTGCTAAGAATATATCACATTTATTAGCTTTGTGCCATGACAGATTATCTAAAATTTATAATTTTTGGTCAAATTGTTCGTGTGAATGGGCGGTCATGATTCATAAATGACGCACCAAGATTTTTATCTTATTATTTCTTGTCTTATTGTCTCTTACGCCATCATCTCTTAAAGCACCAATCGCCAAGATAGCCCCAAATACATCTTAGCACCTAAAGCCGTCCCATAGCCATCAAGCAATACCAACACATAAAATCTCCATACCAAAAATCACTCGCAAACAATGTCCATAAAAAAACACCCAAAAAATATTTGGGTGTTTTATAAAGATTACTTTATAAGATTAAAGTTTTTTAATCTCTTCAGCTTGTAGACCTTTTTTGCCTTCGCCTAGAATGAAAGCAACTTTTTGACCTTCAGCTAGGGTTTTAAAACCGCTGTCTACAATAGCACTGTAATGAGCGAAAACATCTTGACCGCCATTGTCTTGGGCAATAAAACCAAAACCTTTGGCTTCATTGAACCACTTTACTGTGCCTTGAACTTTGTTTGACATGAGAACTTTCCTATATATGATTGAAAATGGCAAAATTACCGAAAATAAATATTTATGTTGCCAAAACTGCAAAATAAGCCTAAATGTAGAAAGACGCTTACTCAACCAATACAATAAATCAAGCTATCACTAAGTTCAACAAGTTCACAGATGGTTCAAATACGCCCTAAAACCCACTTGTCCGCAAGTTTCAAAGTCGTTTTAACACTCGCCTAAGCGTTTGGTAAAAACAAAGATACATAAATACCACGACCGAAGTCAAGTTTAATTATAGCAGATTCTGCGGGGAAATTGGGGATTATTTTTACCGATTGCATATTTATTTGTAACCAAAGGCGGTGACAATGGGCAGTTTTGGCACCAAAAGCACAAAGATGCACAACGCCAAAAAAACCAATGCAAATGAACGGCTAAAATTAAGATACTTTTCAGGAATAACCAAATCCCTAGGGTCATCAATATTCGTTGCCGAGATGAGTTTGGCGCTATAAAACCAGCCTGCCACACAGTACAGACCATAAACAGCCGCCACGCTCATTTGCAGGTTGTCCAGCTCCAAGAAAAACAACGCCAAGCCAGATGCCACAAACCATGCTGAGCTGATCAGACTGATGATAGCAAACGCACTCACTTCAGGAAGTTTGCCTGCATTTTTTAAGGTCCAGCTTGATTCAATCCACACCAACACCGCCACAACAGCACTTGCCATGACAAACATCTGCTCAAAACTTACCAACACCGCACACCCCTTTACTCATACATTTACACCCAAAAAGCCATTATTTTACATGAATTTTATTAAAATTTAACACAGCACATAGAATTTTTAATCAAAAAAACCAAAACAAAACAGCCGTCTTAAAGGACAGCTGTTTTGTCAATCAATCAAAAAAGATTAATTTTTCTCTTTATCAATGATTTTATTACCGCCAATCCAAGGCATCATCGCACGCAATTTGGCACCTGTTTTTTCAATTTCATGCTCGGCAGTGTTACGGCGGCGAGCGGTCATTGATGGATAGTTTAGTTGACCTTCAGCGATAAACATCTTGGCGTATTCGCCAGATTGGATACGCTTCAACGCATGACGCATGGCTTCACGAGATTGGTCATTGATGACCTCTACACCTGTTACATACTCGCCATATTCTGCATTGTTAGAGATTGAGTAGTTCATGTCAGCAATACCGCCTTCATACATCAAATCCACAATCAGTTTTAGTTCATGCAAGCACTCAAAATACGCCATCTCTGGAGCATATCCTGCTTCCACTAGAGTCTCAAAGCCCATTTTGACAAGCTCAACCGCACCGCCACACAGAACGGCTTGCTCACCGAATAGGTCGGTCTCAGTCTCATCTTTAAAGGTGGTTTCAATGATGCCAGAGCGACCGCCACCCACGCCAGAGGCATAAGACAACGCCACTTGTTTGGCTTGACCTGATACATCACGCCAGATAGCGATCAAATCAGGAATGCCGCCGCCTTTGACGAACTCAGAACGCACGGTATGACCAGGAGCTTTTGGTGCAACCATAATCACATCAAGGTCGGCACGAGGTTCCACTTGGTTATAGTGAATGGCAAAACCATGAGCAAAAGCAAGCGTTGCACCTTGTTTGATATTTGGCTCAATCACTTCTTTATAAAGCTGACGCTGAAATTCATCAGGGGTCAAAATCATCACCACATCAGCACCAGCGACCGCTTCGGCAGTTTCGGCAACTTTTAGACCAGTGTTCTCAGCCTTTTTCCAAGACGCAGAGCCTGCACGCAAACCCACAGTAACATCAACGCCACTGTCTTTTAGGTTTAGGGCGTGGGCATGACCTTGCGAGCCATAACCGATGATGGCAACTTTTTTGCCTTGAATGATAGACAAATCACAATCTTTGTCATAATAGATATTTAAGCTCATACGAGTTTCCTTAAAAATTGCCATAAATGGCGTTGGGTTAATGTTGTATAATAAATTTCGATGATGGTCTAAAAAGCATACCAAGCCATACTTACCATTCACTCAAAGCTTATCTTTAAGCATCAGCCAATGTGTTCGGTACATCTAAAACAACCTGCCGATTGGTCTTGGAGATGATGGCACGACCTTTTAGACAACTTTTGGCATTATAGGCTTAAAGTCCGCTCGCCTCGTGCAATGCCAATCACGCCAGAGCGTACTACTTCTAGGATTTTATCACGCCCAACAACTTCAATAAAGCCGTCCAACTTGCCTGCATCGCCTGTGATAAGAATGGTATAAAGGTTTGCGGACACATCCACGATTTGGGCTCGGAATATATCCACCGTGCGATACACCTCTTCACGGTATGCCCCAGTCGCTCGCACTTTGATGAGCATCAGCTCACGCTCAATCTGATTACCACCAGAGACCTCAGATAGGTTTTGGACTTTGACGACTTCAATGAGTTTGTGCAGTTGTTTGGTAATCTGCTCAATCTTATCAGCGGTGGTAATCGTGGTCAAGGTTAGTCGTGATAGCGTAGGGTCTTCGGTCGCCGCCACATTGAGCGTATCAATGTTATAACCGCGCTGGCTAAATAGCCCAACCACACGAGACAGCGAGCCTGCTTCGTTTTCCATCAACACAGAAATCAGATGTTTTTGTACTTGTGCCATTAGGTACGCTCCCCTTTTGATAACCACATATCACGCATGGATTGTCCTGCCACTTGCATTGGATAGACATGCTCTGCCTTATCCACATAGACATCAATGAACACCAAGCCGTCCATCTCTAAGGCTGCTTTTAGCTCGGCTTCCATCGTTGCAGGATTGGTGATTTTGACGCCTTTATGCCCATAACTTTCGGCAAGTTTGACAAAATCAGGCAACGATTGCATATAGCTTTGGGCATGGCGAGCCTCATAGAGCATATCTTGCCACTGTTTTACCATGCCAAGCTGAGCATTATTTAAATTCAAAATCTTAACAGGCAGATTGTACTGCAAACAGGTGGACAGCTCTTGGATATTCATCTGGATTGAGCCTTCGCCTGTGATACACACCACCGTCTTTTCGGGGCGGGCAAGTTTGGCCGCCATCGCATAAGGCAAGCCCACGCCCATCGTGCCAAGTCCACCAGAGTTTAGCCATTGGCGTGGCTCGTCATATTTATAATAAAGAGCGGTGAACATCTGATGCTGACCAACATCAGATGTAATGATTGCCTTGCCGTCTGTCAGTTTATAAAGCGTCTCAACCACACGCTGCGGCATGATGGCGTGAATGGGTGCGTCTGTGTCAGCACCATAACGCAGTCCATGACGCTTACGCCATTCACCAATCTGCTTCCACCAATCATTCAGAGCGTGCTCATCAAGGCGTCTGTCGCTTGATTTGATGACATTCACCATCTCTGTCAAGACAGGCTTGACATCACCGACAATAGGGATATGAGCGGTAATGGTTTTTGAGATAGAAGTTGGGTCAATGTCAATATGGATAATGGTCGCATTTGGGCAGAATTTTTTGACATTATTGGTAACACGGTCATCAAATCTTGCCCCTACCGCCACAATAACATCAGCATGATGCATGGTCATATTGGCTTCATAGGTGCCGTGCATACCCAACATACCAACGAACTGCTCGCTCGTGGCAGGATATGCCCCAAGCCCCATCAAGGTGCTGGTTACAGGTAGTTTTAATAGATTGGCAAACTCACGAAGCTCATCAGAAGCACCACCTTGAACCACACCACCCCCTGAATACAGTATAGGGCGTTTGGCAGATAGCAGTAAATCCACCGCCTTTTTGATTTGACCGGCATGACCTTTAAGGTTGGGCTGATAAGAACGCAGATTGACCGACTCTGGCATGAAGTAATCAAACTTATCGGCAGGATTGGTCATGTCTTTAGGGATATCAACAACCACAGGTCCGGGCCTACCAGAGCTTGCAAGATAAAAGGCTTTTTTGATGATGGCAGGAATGTCTTTTGGGTCTCTCACCACAAAGCTGTGCTTGACAATAGGGCGAGAAATGCCAACCATATCACACTCTTGGAAAGCATCATCACCAATCAGCGTGCTTGGCACTTGTCCTGCCAAAACAACCATCGGAATACTATCCATAAAGGCAGTGGCAATAGCGGTAACGGTATTGGTTACACCAGGTCCTGATGTGGCAAGCACAACACCAGTACGCCCTGTTACACGACTATAGGCATCAGCCATATGTCCTGCTGCCTGCTCATGGCGAACTAGGATATGCTCAATTCTATCTTGCTTAAACAGGGCATCGTAGATATGCAGTACCGCCCCGCCAGGGTAGCCAAAAATGTGTGTTACGCCTTCATCTACCAAGGCTTGTACAAGTAACTCGCCACCACTCATGGTAACGGTTTCGCCACGAGCAAGTTTGGCTTGATTTTCATGAAATGCACTGTATGTCATGGTGTATCCTTTTTATCCAACATGGGATAAATTTACCAAATAGACATGGCTCGATACAGACCCAAAAGGACAAAAGGCATATAAAGACAGCCCCACAGGGCAAAGAAAGGATGAATTTCTACTATCTTGCAGACCGATAAGTCCAAGCAATGTTAAAAAACGCACAAGCAAACGGTAATTTGTTCATGGTTTGATAACAAACGGAGCTGTTGAGTGAGCTACGCCGACTTTTATTGAATTGTTCAATAATTATCAATCAATAACTATTGTTTATAAAATAAATAACTTCTTGAATAATAAGTTATTAAAAATCAATTTGAGTATATTACCCTAAAATGAGCATTTTGCCAACTGCTTTTTATCTATTTTTAACAATTATTGAATACATGATTTCCATTTTAAATGCCAGATTAAGGTCAAAGAATACCCACTATTTCATCATACTCCCAGCTAATCATGCTACAATAAACCCATCTAGTTGCTCATCAGACCTTATGATAAGATATCTATCACTGCTTGCCATCTGCCTGTCCATGCACACATTCGCCCTGCCGATTTATTATAGCATTGGCACGCATGGCGAGCCTCGTTATAGTCAGCTACCGCCACAAGGTAGCTTTCAGGTTCTGCACTTTCATCACAAGACCCCAATCACTCACGACCCCATCAAACAGCAACAATGCCAGACCCTGCGTGATAACTTAGCTGCACTTAGTGCCAATGGTGTAATATACGAGATTGACGCTAAAGGCAGTCGCCACGAGATGACTGCCAAACAAATACATGACAGAAAAACCCAAACAGAACAAGCATTACAAGCTCACTGCCAATAATAAAAACCGCTCACAATACTCATAAAAAAGACCGTTCTATAACGGTCTTTTTAATCTACGACTTATGCAGGAATACGAAGCACCTGACCAACATAAATTTTATCAGGATGCGTAAGTAGTGGGCGATTTGCCTCAAAGATTTTATTGTATTCATTGGCATTGCCGTACATTTCTTTGGCGATTTTAGATAGTGTATCGCCAGATTGTACGGTATAAAAACGAGACTCAGGCTCTGGCGTTGCCACAGTCAGCTGGTCGTCCACTTGTGCAACATGCTGTACATTACCTGCTGCTAGCACTGCTTTTTCACGATCGGCTTGTGATGCCGCCTCACCTGTCAGTACCACCGTGTCAGTATCGCCATTGTAGCTGACCTTTAGGGCGTTAATATTAGCATTGGCTTGTATGCGAGCAAGTAGCAAGTTAGCAATTTCTTGTGCGGTTGGTTCGGTGGTCACTGGTGTAGCATCAGTAGATATTTGTTCTTGTTTATTGCGATTAAAAATCTTGTCGCCGATTTCTTTGGCAAAACTAAAAATACTCATGATAAAACTCCCATTTATTGATAAGACCACTGATAAATTCCAAACTTAAAGCAGTCTAAATTAAAATTATCTATCTATCAGTCAAAAAAGACTGTCAGCAAGAATTACACTGTCATCTTAACTCAATTTCATCACATAAATCACCAAGTTTTGCTATGAAATTGTTATAAAATGTATTTGAGCTTACCTCACGGTGTCCATCATGGTAAAAACTAATATGTATTTGCCATTAAAAACACCCCAAAGGTTAGTTTAGCATCTAACTTTTGGGGTGTGTTTTACAACAAACAGTCTTTTGGTTTTATTAAGTCAATCTCACTGCTTACCGAATCAGCTCCGATGGGATTTCCCCATCCACTGATTCTATGATTTCCTGCTCCATCTCATCTTGATCGGTCATTGTTAATGCTTGGTTGTTCGTATCAATATCTACGGTCTCATCATCAGTAGCAGGTCGTACAGTCGGCTCGGCAGGCTCGGCAGACATTGGCACAACCTCCATCATTTCTGCTTTTTCTATCGGCGATTCTTCTGTTTTTGAACAGGCACTCACCATAACCACCAAACTTAATACCGCATAAACAAACTTTTGCATCACCCTCTCCAAAACCAATCGCTATCATCACTAAGGTGTCTATTTTATGATATCATAGCCCATATGGAAAGATGGCTTTTATTATTTAAATCAGCACATCAAAAAATAAAAACCAGACAGGCGAATACCCGTCTATTTATGGGTAATCAAAAAGATTGTAACCATCATTCCAAACGCCCTTTTTACAGCCCATTAAGAAATCTTGCCATGGCACTGCTTATATTTTAGACCGCTGCCACACGGACAAGGTGCATTACGGTTGATGTTTGGCGGAATGATGACATCTTCATCTGCCATACGCTCTGCTTGGGTTTCATCAATGGCAGTAGGCGTATGCACAAAGGTGATATTTTGAGTAAAGACAGGCTGTCCTTCATTAGATACATTGCGTGCCGTCTCATCACTCGCACCCGCCACTTCGTGTTCAAACTGCATTCGCATCTGTTCAATTTGTCGGCGGCGTTCTTCTTCTAAAGCAGCCAATTCTTCTGGTGTTGGCACATGGATGCGAGCCAAGTCCTGCACCACATCTGATTTAATCGCACCAAGCATGGATTGAAATAACTCAAAAGACTCACGCTTATACTCTTGTTCTGGATTCTTTTGAGCATAACTACGAAGATGAATGCCCTTACGCAACTGATCCATCTGGGTAAGATGCTCCTTCCAATGGCGGTCAAGGCTTTGTAGCATAAAATGACGCTCAAGCTGAACCGCACTGTCCTCACCCATCTGAGCTCTTCTGTCCTCATAGCGAGCGATTGCCGTCTCCACCACTTTTTGACGCAAACCCTCTTCATCAAGACGGCGGTCAGCATCAAGCCAATCATTGATTGGCATATAAAAACGAAATGCGTCTTCAATCTCATCTTCTAACCCATCAATATTCCACTGGTCATCAACCGAGCCAGGTGGCACAAACTGTGCAATCAAAGCATTGTATACCTCATGGTGCATCTCTTTGATGGATTCTTTTAGATTGGCTTGACCAAGTAAATCATCACGCTGCGAGTAAATAACTTTACGCTGTTCATTGGCAACATCATCGTATTTGAGTAGGTTTTTTCTGGCATCAAAGTCTCGTGCCTCAACCTTGCCCTGAGCACCCTCAATGGAACGAGAAACCATCTTATGCTCAATCGCTTCATCCTCTTTTAGACCCATCGCACGGAACATATTAACCACACGCTCGCCTGCAAAAATACGCATCAAGTCATCTTCTAAAGATAGGAAAAACCTTGACTGACCAGGGTCGCCCTGACGACCAGCACGACCACGCAACTGGTTATCAATACGGCGAGATTCGTGGCGTTCTGAACCGATGATATGCAGACCGCCTGCTGCTTTCACCTGCTCGTTCTTAATCTGCCAGTCAGCTTGTAGCTCAGCTTTTTGATTCTCAGTCAATTCGTGTAGATTTTCAACCTGAGCTTGCCAGTTGCCACCCAAAATGATATCCGTACCACGACCTGCCATGTTGGTGGCGATGGTAACAGCACGGGGTCTGCCTGCTTGAGCGATAATTTCCGCTTCTCGTTCGTGTTGCTTGGCATTTAAGACATTATGGACAATGCCTGCTTGATCAAGTAGATGTGATAGCTCTTCAGATGCTTCAATGGTCGCCGTACCTACCAGTACCGGAGCACCTTTGGCAGTGATTTGCTGAATCTCTTTGATGATGCCTTGATATTTGCCCAGTTTGGTTAAGAAAATTTGGTCATCCATGTCAATACGAGCAATCGGACGATGCGTTGGAATGATGACCACATCCAAATCATAAGTAGACTTAAATTCTGCCGCTTCGGTATCTGCCGTACCTGTCATGCCTGATAGTTTGTCATATAGACGGAAGTAATTTTGGAAAGTGGTGGTTGCCATCGTCTGGTTTTCAGCTTGTATTTCAACCCCTTCTTTGGCTTCTACCGCTTGATGCAGACCTTCGCTCCAACGACGCCCTGGCATGGTACGGCCTGTATTTTCATCAACAATGATGACCTCACCTTCATGGACAATGTAGTGAATATTTTTGATGAAAATATGGTGTGCTCTGATGGCAGCTTGTACATGAGCCAATAGCGGTAGGCGAGCAGGACTATACAAACTTTCTTTTTCGCCAAGCTCACCCACCTCTATTAAAAATTTCTCTATCTTCTCGTAGCCTTTTTCGCTAATCTCAATGGCACGGTTTTTCTCATCAATCCAAAAATCACCATCTTTATTCTCCTTGTTCGCCTCTTCATCTTCTGAGCGTATCAAGCGTGGCACGATGGTGTTGATTAGTGAGTACAGCTCGGCAGAATCTTCTGCCTGACCTGAGATAATCAGTGGTGTGCGAGCCTCGTCAATCAAAATACTATCAATCTCATCAATGATACAGTAGTTCAAAGGACGCTGCTTTTTCTCATCAAGGCTAAATACCATGTTATCACGCAGATAATCAAAGCCGTATTCGTTGTTTGTGCCATAAGTGATGTCAGCACGATAGGCGTCAAACTTCTCATGTGGCGGCTGCTGACTATAAATCACGCCAACCGTTAGCCCCAAGAAATTAAATAACGGGCGATTTAGCTCCGCATCACGGCTTGCCAAGTAGTCATTAACCGTAACAACATGCACGCCTTTACCGCTGATGGCATTGATGTACATGGCTAGCGTACCCATCAGGGTTTTACCCTCACCTGTCTTCATCTCAGCGATTTTGCCCTCATGGAGTGTGATGCCACCAATGAGCTGTACATCATAATGACGCATACCATTGACTCGTTTAGATGCTTCACGACACACCGCAAACGCCTCTGGTAGTAGCTTGTCTAAACTTTCACCGTTAGCATGACGCTCTTTAAACTCGGTGGTTTTTTGGCGTAATTCATCATCAGATAACGCAGAAATACTAGGCTCTAGGGCGTTGATTGTCGCCACAATCTTACGCATACGCTTTAGTTCACGCTCATTTTTAGTACCGATAACACTACCAATAATTTTACTTAACATGGTTAATCTTTCCAAATTGCATAGGGCAAAATTTTTTTATAATAATGATTGATGGTTATTGATGATAAAAAATCAAGGGAGACTCTACATACATCCATCAGATATAAGTCTCATTTTATCATTGATAAACCACCAGACTGCTTGACTTGGTAGCTCATTCTTAACCTGATGCCAATTCACCAAACGCCCTGTCAGCACATTCAATGGTTCGGTCTAAATCCTCATAAGTATGAGCAGATGACATGAACGACGCCTCAAAAGCAGATGGAGCAAGATACACACCCTGCTTGAGCATGGCGTGAAAAAACTGATTAAACCGCTTGGTATCTGCACCTGCCACATCGTTAAAATTCTTTGGCAAGGTATCATTAAAGAACATACCAAACATACCGCCTACCGAACAAGTAGTAAAGACAACGCCATGTTTGTCTGCTTTTTCTTGCAAGCCCTTTAGTAGATACTTGGTTTTAGAGGTCAGTTCTTCATAGAAGTTTGGGCAAACAAGCTCATCAAACATCGCCTTGCCTGCACGCATGGCAAGTGGGTTTCCAGAGAGCGTACCTGCTTGATATACTCCACCCAAAGGGGCGATATGTTCCATAATCTCACGCTTTCCGCCGAATGCTCCAACAGGCAGACCTGCTCCGATGATTTTGCCAAAGGTGGTCAAATCAGGCGTAATGCCAAAATGATGACTTGCCCCTTTTAATCCCACACGAAAACCTGTCATAACCTCATCAAAAATCAATACCACACCATGCTCATCGCACAGCTGACGCAAGGCATCATGAAACTCTTGAGATGGAATGACCATGTTCATATTGCCTGCAATCGGCTCTAAAATAACGCAGGCAAACTCGCCACCAAACTTTGCAAAGGCTTGTTTTAATGCCACTACATCATTATAGGGCAAGGTAACGGTATGCTTAGCAAAATCGGCAGGCACACCCTTTGATGTCGGTTCGCCAATATCTAGCATACCAGAACCAGCCTTTACCAGCAGGCTATCAGAATGACCATGATAACAGCCTTCAAATTTAACGATTTTATCTCGCCCTGTATAGCCACGAGCCAGACGAATGGCACTCATGGTTGCTTCTGTGCCAGATGACACCATGCGAATCAGTTCAATGTGCGGAATTAACTCACAAATCAAATCCGCCATTGTCGTCTCAAACGGCGTTGGTGCACCAAACGACAAGCCATCAGCAGCAGCCATTTTAACCGCTTCAATGACGCTATCATGAGCATGACCCAAAATCATAGGTCCCCATGAACCAACATAATCTATGTAGGGCTTATCTTCGGTGTCATAGATATACGCCCCTTTTGCACGACTGATAAAAACAGGCGTACCCCCCACACCAGTAAAGGCACGAACAGGAGAATTAACCCCCCCTGGGATATGGCGTTTGGCTTTTTCAAATAATATTTGGTCGGCAGTTACTTGAGTCATTGCGTCTCCTTATGGCTGATTCAACTTCCACGAGTGAATTTCTAAGGCGATATAAAATAATGGTTAGGCATTAAGCCTTTTTTACGACAGATGATTTTAATTTCATCGCCCCAAAGCCATCAACCTTACAATCAATGTCATGGTCATCAGGTGCATCATAAATCAGGCGAATGGATTTAACTTTCGTACCAACCTTAATTGGCGTGGACGAACCTTTAACCTTCAAATCCTTAATCACAGTTACGCTATCGCCATCAGCAAGCACATTACCCACCGCATCTTTGATGGTAGGTACATCAGCTTGTAACTCCCCTGCGATCCACTCGTGGCTACACATTGGACAAATCAACAGCTCTCCATCGGCATAGGTATAATCTTCATTGCATTTTGGGCAGGTAGGTAGGCTCATCGTCATTCCTAAATCATCATAAAAAAATAATCGTTTAGTATAGCAGACTTTAGCGGTTTTTTGTTAATACAAAATGTTAATCTTAACCTAAAAATGCTACAATAATAAGCACAAAAACCATGATTTTAATATTTTCCAATTTTCATCATCGCAGAAATAACACCATGACAACCACACATTTTCAAGCAATCACCCTAGCAGGTCAAGATGCCGCTAAATTCCTACAAGGTCAACTGACCGTCAATGTTGATACGCTAAGCAAGGCATACCAAGCTTGTGCCATCAGCGATCTCAAGGGGAGAGTCAGGTTTGGACTGTGGGTCGCTCGCACCAGTGATGACACCTTTACGCTCATCACTGGTGCTGATTGTATGGAAGATTTGGTTGCCCATATCAACAAATACGGCGTCTTCTCCAAATTTACCACAACCAAGCCCATCGCCATTTATCCTGCCATCATAGACAATTTACCAACCTTTGATGACAATCCATCTTGCGCCGACTTTGATGCTTGGGCAAGCTTGAGCATCAAAACAGGCAACTACTGGATAACCACCTTTACCCAAGGGCTGTTTCAACCCCAAGAGCTTCGCCTGCATCAGCGCGGGGGAGTGGACTATGATAAAGGTTGCTACTTAGGACAAGAAATCATCGCTCGACTGTACTTTAAAGCCAGCCCTAAGGTATACCTACACCGTGTGCTACTAACAGCTAACACCCTAGACAACACAACAAACACAGTGATATCTGGTGAAAAAATCGGCAAAGTACACATCGTTAATGGCATTGCGGTAGATGGCGGTTACGACTGCCTAGTCATCGGTACACCAACAGATGTTGCCCAGGCAGGGCAACTGCTCGACCTGCCCAAGCCACTCACAGGTGGTGTATCTCGTGGCTAATGCCCATCAGACAGCCAAACCCAGTGTTACGGTACTCGGGGCAGGCGTTACAGGCGTTGCAAGTGCATGGTATCTGTTAGAGGCGGGTTTTGATGTTACAGTCATTGACCGTCAAAGTCAGCCTGCAATGGAGACGAGTTTTGCCAATGGAGGGCAAATTTCAGTGTGCCATGCAACTCCTTGGGCAAACCCTAACACTCCAATAAAAGCACTAAAATGGCTTAGCAAACCAAACGCACCGCTATTATATCGACTAAATACCAATGCTGAACAGCTACGCTTTATCTGGCGATTTTTGCAAGAATGTCGTGCCAGCCGTGCCGATGCCAACTTACAGCAAATGGTCAAATTGGGGCTATATTCTAGACGCACTCTAAAAGAGCTGATGGCAAACCTACCACTAGATTTTGAACAACGGTTGCAGGGCATCATGCATTTTTATACCAGTGTCAGCGAATACCAATCCGCCATCGCTCCCACCAAACGCATGCAAACACTAGGCTGTCATCGCACACTCATCTCGCCCAATGAAGCGGTCGCTCTAGAACCTTCCTTGTCCGCACTGGGCAGTACCCTTGTTGGAGCGACTTATACAGATGCCGATCTGTCTGCCAATGCCCATATTTTTACCAATAAGCTTGCCAGCTATTGTCAAAGTCGTGGCGTAACTTTTCTTTATGACACCCACATTGACAACATCGCTTTAGATGACAAACACGTCAGCCACATCACAATTCGCCAAGGCATCACCCAACAGACCCATCAAAGCGACCACTATGTTATATGTCTGGCAAGCTATGGTAAACGCCTACTTGACCCAATTGGCGTACACCTGCCCATTTTTCCTGCTAAGGGTTATTCAGCGACTTATTCGGTGCGTGATGGCACTCGAGTGCCACAGATTAGTCTAATTGATGATGAATACAAACTGGTGATGAGTCGCTTTACTACTTATGAGCGTGATGTTTTGCGTGTGGCAGGCACGGCAGAGTTTAATGGCTATAATACCGACCTTGACCCGACTCGCTGTCAGGCACTAACTCAGCGAGTACAAGCACTGTTTGGTGATGCCCTAAACTATGACGAGCCGAACTATTGGGCGGGTCTGCGTCCGATGACCCCATCAAATGTGCCACTGATTGGGCGTGCTTATTTGGGCAATGTTTGGCACGGCAGGACTTCTGATAATCTGATTGATAATCTGTGGCTAAACACAGGGCATGGCACACTTGGCTTTACCCATGCGTGCGGTTCAGCAAGGGCGTTATCGCACTTAATGACAGGGCAAACACCGCCTGTAGATTTTGCTTTTGTCGGTCATAAATAGCACAAACAACCAAAACAATGACAGCTAAGCGAATTGGGGCGAGACAAACCAAAGAGACTACACTTCCAACAAAAAGTTAATTGGCCCATCATTGATGCTACTGACCGCCATCATTGCCCCAAATTCGCCAGTTTGGACATTAGGGTAAACCGATCTGGTATAATCCACCAATTGTTCAAATAATGCTTTTGCATCACTTGGCGGCATGGCAGGAGCAAAATCAGGACGGCGACCCTTATCCGTCTTAGCCATCAGCGTAAATTGCGAAACCAGCAATAAACCACCTTGAACATCAGATACGGATTTATCCATTTTGCCCAATTTGTCAGCTTCGGTGGTATTTTCAAAAATTCGATAGGTCAAAATCTTATCAATGAGCTTGCGTGCTGTCTCATCATCATCTTCTTTGCCAATACCGATATAGGCAAGCACGCCAGCATCAATTTTACCGATGATTTGACCATCTACCGCCACATGAGCAGACTTGACTCGTTGAATTAAGGCTTTCATGTTTTCACCTTGTCAGTTAAAAATATTTGGTTAAGCAATCATTGACACTGATAGGCATACCTAGACGCTTAGCTTGGTGTGATACAAATAAAAATATCCATTATAGCAAATATCGGTTAAAATAAAACAATTTAACCAGTTGGAAATACCATGAACCTATTTACGATTGCCCAAAACATCGTCCCACAACAAACATTATCTAAAGTAGCAGGTCATCTTGCCAAAAGCGACAACCCCATCATCAAAAAAGCCTTTGTGCATGGCTTTGCCCGTGCTTATGGTATTGATTTGGCAGAATACGAGCGTGGCAGTCTTGATGATTATGATAGCTTCAACGACTTTTTTACTCGTGAATTAAAGGCAGGTGCTCGTCTCATAGACAGCACACCAGATGGCATTGCTTGCCCTGCTGACGGCAAAATCAGCCAGATTGGAGCCATCAAACATGGTCAGCTGATTCAAGCTAAGGGGCGTGATTATGATGTCGGTCAGTTATTGGCAGATTTTGAAGTAGGCAAGGCGTTTACCGATGGCTCGTTTGCCACCATTTATCTTGCCCCAACGAACTATCACCGTGTGCATATGCCTTTTGATGGTCGACTAGTCGCCACACGCTATGTGCCAGGAACACTGTTTTCGGTCAATAACACCACCGCCTTACATGTACCCGACCTATTTGCTCGCAATGAACGCTTGGTGTGTGAATTTGAGACCAAATTTGGGCGTGCATTCGTCGTGTTGGTTGGAGCGATGATTGTTGCAGGGATTAGCTCAGTAGCAACAGGCGACATCAAACGCACGCCTTATATTCAGCACCGCACACATGACATCGCCCTAAAAAAAGGCGATGAACTTGGACGATTCTACTTGGGTTCTACCGCCATCATCGTCTTACCAAAGTCTGCCCATGCCGTATGGGGCGATGAATTCATTCATAGGTCGGTCGTAAAAATGGGGCAAAAGATTGGGCGGGTGAACAGCTTATACTAGTTTTATTATCTTTTTTTGCTGTCTTCATCTTAACCATATAAGATGATAAATCCCACAAGTATTTATTAATAATACTTAATCAATATAACACCAGTATTAATCAAAAAATCCGCCTTCAGGCGGATTTTTAATATTTTATATTTCTACATTATTATCAGCTTCTTTCAACATTCGTGCTACAGGACGACTCACCGCTATTAAAATTACGCCACACACCACTAAGAAAATGGTCAGTGTGGTGAATAGTTTTGGCAAGTTTTCAATCGTATCTGCCGATACCGAGCCACCAGAGAATGATGCCACAAGACTGCCCAATGCAATAGATGCAAAAAATAATCCCATCACCACACCCTGCATACGGTCGGGAGCAAGTTTGGT
Organism: Moraxella haemolytica; assembly: GCF_030177935.1. Taxonomy (NCBI): domain Bacteria; kingdom Pseudomonadati; phylum Pseudomonadota; class Gammaproteobacteria; order Moraxellales; family Moraxellaceae; genus Moraxella; species Moraxella haemolytica. The sequence goes on along the minus strand of NZ_CP089974.1, from coordinate 226,521 downwards.
CATGCTAGATAGTCCCGCAGGACTTAACATAAGCTCACCAATTGTCAATAAAAACAAGCTACCTACAAGCCACCAAGGCGATGCTAAGCCACCGTTATTCACCACGCCTTGACTGGCAATAATCATTAGGACAAAACCTGCAGCGGCAAAAAACATACCTAAGGCAAACTTAACCATGCTGTTAGGCTGGATTTTTTTGGCAGCAAGTCTTACCCACATGATACTCACAATCGGTGCAAATACCAAAATAAACAAAGAGTTTAACGACTGAAACCATACAGTAGGAATCTTCATGCCAAAAGCATTTAAATCAGTATAACGCTCAGCAAATAAATTAAAAGAGGTTGGCTGTTGCTCAAAACTTGACCAAAAAAAGGTTGAACCAACCACAAGCAAAAAGCACACAAGCAATCGTAATTTTTCAGGTTTGGTAAAAACTGGCGACACAAAACAATAGGCAAAATAAAGGCTTACCGACCCTGCAATCACATAGGTCATAACAGATGCAATCAAAACAGGATTTAGCGTTATCACACCCATCATCACCAGTATGATAAATGCTGATAAAGCAATGACGCCAACCCCAACAAATTTACCAACATTGGCTCGCACCTGCTTGGGCTGCTCCCAACTGGCGGCTGTATTTTTAGCGTTAGCAAATTCGGTGAGATTTTTTTTACCAAAAAGTTTATAAATTGCCAAAGAGATCAGCATGCCCACACCGCCCACTGTAAAGCCTGCGTGCCACATTTGTTGCTCTTTAAAAATCCCTGTAATTAAAGGTGCTAAGAACGCCCCTAAATTAATTCCCATATAAAATAGTGTAAAGCCTGCATCACGCCTAGCGTCATTTTTATCATATAATGCCCCAACCATGACTGAAATACATGTTTTAAATAATCCTGAGCCAATGACTAAAAGCACAAGCCCCAAAAAGAAAAACTGAATAGACAAAAATGCTGACATACCAATGGACAAATGCCCTAACGCAATGATGATACTCCCCCACCACAACGCTCGCTCCTGCCCAAGCCAATTATCGGCAAGCCAGCCTCCTAAAATCGGCATCAAATACATTGACCCAGCAAAAATACCATAAATCGATGACGCATTGGCATCGTCAATACCCAAGCCACCTTGTGCAATGGCCGCCGTCATAAACAATACAAGAAGCGGACGAATACCATAATAAGAAAAACGCTCCCACATCTCAGTGAAAAATAAAGAACGCAAGGGTTTTGGGTGCCCCATAAAGGCGATGTCAAGCGTTTTAAAATCGCTTGATTTAGAATTTTCATTCATAAATTGTTTATCCCTAAATCAGTTGGTGAATTACAAGCACGCAAGGTGCAAAAGAATGCCAGACATTGTATCATAATCCAAAATAAAATCTGTAACTCCTTTTTATTTTTATAAAAATTTGGTGATGGTTATCGGCTTACTTTTGTATAACTATTTGCATTAAATCCTTAATAATCTTGGGTATAACAGCTTTAAAATCCGGTCTTGGCAGATGAAGCGAACTGCCTAATTTACGATAACAATGCAATTTTGACTCCAACAAACACTTTTTGTCACAATTAAATCTTAACATGCCGTCAAGATTGTATTTATACATCAAAACCATCCTCAGTCAATCTTACTAATGCTTTGACAAGCTGATAATCTTGCTGTATTTTTTATGATGTTTTGATGGAAACTTGCACTTGATTAATCATTGCATCAGCAAAGCTAACATTATCGTATTTATCTATCGGTTATTCATCATTCGCTCAATCTCATCATTTAGCCTAGCGGTGGCAATGAACAATAAAAGTATGATTATCAAAGTCAGTAACTTTTGCCATTTTGTTAATAAAAGCAAGGGCGTCATAATCTAAGGATACCGCCAAACCATCCATCAATTTATTATCCATCACTGTCGTTGCCAATGAATTTTAAGTTATCATCATTGGAGAATGCCCATGCTAGACCCACCAGATTGTTATTCTGCTAGCAAATGATGGCACTCAAGTTACATCTTATTAATTTTTCTAGTTTAGTCAGGCTAAATAACAAAAAAGCCTAAATCTTTTGATTTAGGCTTTTTAAGATTTGGAGCGGGAAACGAGATTCGAACTCGCGACCCCAACCTTGGCAATGTCAGCCACCTAAATTATATAAACCTATATTATATGTAAAGCTAGTATTTTAAAGGCTTTTGATGGAATTTTTTTAATATATTTTCATTTACTAATACATAATTTATTTAATTTTGTGTCGTTGCAGACACCCTAAATTTAGGGTAAAATTATACCAACCTAATTTTAATTGCACACAAAAAATAAAATCCGCTAACAAAAAAACGCACGTCAAATTGATAATTGTCCACGACAATCTGATAGTCCATCAACATGCAAAAAAGTGCTATCAATTTGTATTGAAAATTCTGCCAATCTACCACTCTCCACCTCTGACACTTCCTATATCGAAGTAGTTCACCGAGAGAGTCGCTATTACTTCTATACCAATTTTTCATCCTGCCTAAAAATAAAGAATGGGGATAAAATCTATGTCAAGGAAGTAACGCTTAGCGATAACGAAGTCAATAAGAAGGCTTGGAATCATTTGTTTGACGTGTTTCTTGTGTCAAATGTTAGTTTGCACATCTTCCCAAAATTACTGTCCGAATGCCCCTCTAGTACAGTTATTGATATACTCGGTGGCAAGCCCACCATTCAAAAAATTTTAACCAAAAAATATTAGCAGGAAAAGCTGGGATTACTATCTAGCCAAAGCCCCAAAGAACATCCCCATGCCCACCTTTGCTGATCTTATTGAGGAGAGTCTACATGGATGAGCATGATATCCGATTAGCATTGGCTCATTTATTGCCCAATAACAATAGTCACGCTTACTTATTACGGGAATATTTTTTGGCACTTGCCTCCCTGACTAATGTCGAATTCATGGGGATTTGCATCCCCCTTAAGAATGATAACCCCATAAGAGGTTATATTACCCCAAACTAGGAGTAATCTCTCATGACAAAACAGCGTAAGCAGTACAGCACCGAATTTAAACTAGAAATGGTAAAACTCATTGAAGAGCAGAATCAGCGTGTTGTTGATGTTGCTAAGCAATATGATATCGGTAAATCTACTTTAGAAAACTGGCTTAAACGTTATCGTCTTGAACTTCAAGGCAAGCCATTAGCCACAGGTCATGCTCTAACACCAGAACAACGAGAGCTTGAACGACTTCGTAAAGAAAATACCCAGCTAAGACTTGAGCGAGATATTTTAAAAAAGGCATCCGCTCTATTGGCTCAAGACAACTTACTATCCCGCTAATAGAGCAATTGATGGGGCAATACAGCATCAGTAAAGCAAAGCTGTGTCAGTTATTTGGTATTTACCGAAGTACTTATTATGCCAAGCAAAGAATCAGATTGCCAACACGCAAAGAGATTGAGCTACGCTTATGGGTAAAACAAGCCTTTGATTGCTCTAAAGGATCGGCAGGATCTAGAAGTATTGCTGCTATGGTCAGTCGTGCTCATCAGATTAAACTAACACGCTATAAAGCGCGTCAATTAATGAGAGCACAAGGACTCATCAGTCGCCAAAGCATCAAGCATCGCACTATCGTATGGCTGATCAAGCACATACAGTGCATGACAACTTGCTAAAACGACAGTTTGCACCAGCTGCACCCAATCAAGTGTGGGTATCGGATGTGACGTATATTCACAACAAAGCAGGATTTTGTTATTTGGCAATGGTGATGGATTTATATGCCAGACACATCATTGGCTTTGCCATGAGTGATCGTCCAAACATTGAGCTGACCACTAAAGCATTGGCTATGGCTTATACCATACGCTTTCAACCAACTGGTGTGTTATTTCATTCAGATCAAGGAACGCATTACACCAGTCGAACCTTTGCCGATGCTATTGCCAGATGTAAGATGACACACAGTATGAGTAGAAAAGGCAATTGCTGGGATAATGCACCAACAGAACGTTTCTTTCGAAGTTTTAAAACCGAATGGATGCCAAAACATGGCTATGAGAACATTCATGAAGCAAAAGTAGATTCGGCAAGTTATATCCATGGCTATTACAGTCAAATCAGACCCACAGCTTTAATAACTACCTAAGCCCTGTCGAAAAAGAACGACAGTTTTTTAACAAAACCTTCTTAGAGGTTGTTTGAAAATAGCTGGCTGGTACAGGCTGAATTTAGCTATGCTAATTACCTCACCTAACCTTAATTAATTTAAAAAAGATTTAATAGTCTGATTAAATACCTCTGCTTTCTCAACATTAGCAATATGCGAAGCCTCAATAATGGTAAGTTTGGCATTGGGGGCATGCTCCACAATAAATTCACCATCGGCGACAGTGGTTACAGGGTCAGCACTGCCCGTAATGACCAGCATTGGCACTTGCGAATCTTTTAGGTCATCACGCAAATCGGCAATCGCCAATGCTTCACAACAGTTGGCATAACCATCTTTGTCGCCTTTGGCAAGGTTTTGGCTAAGATGTTTGACATTCTCAGGGTTGTTTTTGATAAAAGTATCAGTAAACCATCGGCTGGGGGCGGTATCAGCAATGCCTTGCAAGCCATTAGCACGTACGCTGTCTGCTCGTTCTTGCCAAGCGGTTTGGTTGCCAATTTTGGCGGCGGTATTTGAGACGATGATCTTATTAAAGTAGCTTGGGTGATGAATGGCAAGCCAGATACCCGTCAAACCACCCATAGAAATACCACAAAAATTCGCCTGTCTAATGTCAAGATAATCCAACAAATCCACCACATCTTGCCCAAGTTGTGCTATGGTGTAGCTCCCCTCTGGTGTGGAGCTGTCGCCATGTCCACGTGTGTCATAACAGACAATAAAAAAGTCTGTTTGTAGAGCGTCAATTTGGGCTTGCCACATGTTTTGATTTGTTCCCAATGAATTGGAAAAAATCAAGACCGGTTTTGTCTTATCACCAAAAGTTTGGTAATTTAAACTGACTTCATTATTGGTAAAAATTGGCATATTGCACCCCTTAAACTCGCTCAATAATCAACGCAATCCCTTGACCCACCCCAATGCACATACTGCATAGAGCATATTTACCACCTGTCTGTTCAAGCTGATTTAAAGCAGTTGTTACCAGCCTTGCCCCTGACGCACCCAATGGGTGTCCTAAGGCAATCGCACCGCCATTGGGATTGACACGGCTATCATCATCAGCCAAACCTAACTCACGAGTACACGCTAGGGCTTGGGCAGCAAAAGCCTCGTTAAGCTCAATCACGTCCATGTCATCAAGACCAAGCCCAGTCATGGCAAGCAGTTTTTTAATGGCAGGAGCAGGGGCAAAACCCATAATGCGTGGCTCAATACCAACGGTTGTACTAGCAATAATTTTGGCTCGTGGGACAAGATTAAATTTTTCTACCGTTTCATCAGAGGCTATCAGTACCGCACACGCCCCATCATTGATACCTGAGGCATTGCCGGCGGTAACCGTGCCATCTGGCTTAACCACAGGTTTGAGTTTTGCCAAAGCGTCTTGGGTTGTATCGGCTCGTGGGTGTTCATCTTTATCCACCAAAATTGGCTCGCCCTTTTTTTGTGGAATAGACACCGAAATGATTTCTTTATCAAAAAAACCTTTATCTTGGGAGGTTTTGGTAAGTGTCTGGCTTCTTAGAGCAAATTTATCTTGGTCTGCTCGGCTGATGTTAAACTGCTCGGCGACATTTTCTGCGGTCTGTGGCATGGTATCCACGCCATAAAGCTCTTTTAGTTTAGGGTTAATAAACCGCCAACCCATCGTGGTATCTTCTAGTTGATGAGACCGCCCAAACGCCGTCTGTGCCTTACCCATCACAAAAGGGGCTCGGCTCATGCTCTCCACCCCACCTGCGATGATGAGATTCATCTCGCCTGATTTAATGGCACGATTGGCGGTTGCAATGGCATCAAGTGATGAACCGCATAGACGGTTTATGGTCGTTGCAGGTACCGTTGTTGGCATTCCTGCCAGTAGAGCAGACATTCTACCAACATTGCGGTTGTCCTCACCTGCTTGGTTGGCACAACCAAAAATCACATCATCAACCTGACTAAAATCTACATTGCCATTGCGTTCCATGATTGCCTTGATAACAGTTGCCCCCAAGTCATCAGCACGAATGCCTGACAATGCCCCACCATAACGCCCAAATGGTGTGCGAATGGCATCAATAATATAAGCGTTTTGCATCATAATTCCCCTTAATTTTTTATTTAAATGGTTGCATCAATCAGACTTGCCCCTGTGAGTCGTTGTAATTCCCCAAAAGCCAAACCTTCAATTTTTTCAATGACTTTTAGACCCTCCGGTGTAACATCAATCACACATAGGTCAGTGTAGATTCTATCCACGCATTTTTTGCCCGTTACTGGGTAGGTGAGGTTTTTGACAATTTTGGGGTCGCCCTTTTTGGTTGTATGTTCGGTTGCAACAAACACCTGTTTTGCTCCCACTGCCAAATCCATCGCTCCGCCTACCGCAGGAATAGCATCACTCTCGCCTGTGTGCCAGTTGGCAAGGTCGCCATCTTCATCAACTTGAAAAGCACCCAATACACAAATATCCAAATGACCGCCACGCATCATCGTAAACGAATCGCCATGATGAAAGAACGAACCACCTGTGAGCATGGTAACAAACTCTTTACCAGCATTGATAAGCTCTGGGTCTTCTTGCCCCGCTTCTGGGGGCGGACCAAAGGCGAGCAAACCGTTTTCAGAATGTAAAAAAATCTCTTTGTCTTTGGGTAAGTGGCTGGCCACTTTGGTTGGCAGTCCTATACCTAGATTGACATACGCCCCTTCTGGAATGTCTTTGGCGATACGGCTTGCGATTTGGTCCCGGCTTAGTTTTTGATAAGTCATGATATTTTCCCTTATTCTGTCATGGCGTGCGTTACAGAGGTTAGCTCAACGATATGCTGCACAAAGATACCTGGCGTGATGATGTGTTCAGGGTCAAGCTCACCAAGCTCTACCACTTCACCCACCTGAGCAATGGTAACATCAGCCGCCATTGCCATGATAGGACCGAAATTACGAGCCGATTTGTTGTACACCAAATTGCCCCAACGGTCGCCTTTATGGGCTTTGATAAGGGCAAAATCGGCTTTGATTGGGTATTCAAGCACATAATCCTTGCCCTCAATATGACGAGTCTCTTTACCTTCGGCAAGCAGTGTACCAAACCCTGTTGGCGTATAAATCGCCCCAAGCCCCATACCTGCCGCCTGAATACGGCAAGCCAAATTGCCCTGCGGAACAACTTCAAGCTCAATCTTACCGGCACGATACAACTCATCAAAGACATACGAGTCAGCTTGACGAGGAAATGAGCAGATGATTTTTTTCACCGCTCCTGTTTTTAGCAGGCGTGCCAATCCATAATCGCCATTGCCTGCATTGTTACTCACAATTGTCAAATCTTTGACATTACAATCAATGAGTGCATCAATCAGCTCGGTAGGCTGACCTGCCGGTCCAAAACCGCCGATGAGAATGATTGAGCCGTCTTTGATTTGACTCATCACCTGGGTGAGTGATTGGCTGGATTTATCAATCATTGTTTACTCCTTTTAAAAATTATATCAACAACACATACGCCCACAGCGTAACAATTCCAATAGCAACCCAGTTTAAGAAAAAACCGACCTTTACCATCTCTTTTTGAGCCATATAGCCCGTAGCAAAAGCAATGCCATTAGGCGGGGCAGCAACAGGCATCATAAAGGCACAAGATGCACCAATGGCAATAACCATCACCAAAAGCTCATTTGGCAAACCAAGCTGTGTGGCAACAGACGCAAAAATTGGCACCATCAAGGCGGTTGAACCTGTATTGCTGGTAAATTCAGTCAAGAAAATCATAAAACAAGCGGTCACAAAAATAATAAAAATCACAGGCATACCCGCCAAATGCGTGGCAAGTTGTTCGCCCAGCACCGCTGAAGCTCCTGAATGCTTCATCACATTTGATAAGGTAAAACCGCCACCAATCAACAATAAAACACCCCATTCGGTACGCTCGCTGACCTGTTTCCAAGTAGCAAGACCAAGTACCATCACACTTAAGGCTCCCATCATACCAATCATGGTGTCAGGGCTATCAAAACCAAAATACCCTGAAATCTGCTTACCAAAAATCCAACAGGTCGCCGTTATGACAAAAACAACAATCGTTAAAATTCTAGCAGGCGTCCAAGGAATTTCTTCATCACTAACCACGATTTTTTGATTCAAATTTGGTTTTAAAATCAAATACATGGTAGCGATCAAGGTGGGCAATAACACCACAAGTAATGGTAAAGCCACTTTTAGCCAATCCATAAAATCCATGCCAAGCTGTTTGGCAGCAATGCCATTGGGTGGTGAACCCACAAGCAGCCCAATGCCACCAATCCCTGCCGAATAGGCCACACCAAGCAAGATGAAAATGCAGGTATTTCTGTCTTTTTCTCTATCAAGCTGTGTAAGCAACCCCAGTGACAATGGCACCATCATCGCCGCTGTGGCGGTATTACTAATCCACATCGACAGTCCTGCGGTCGCCAAAAACATCATCATTACCGCTCGTCCCAAATGTCCATTTGATAGACGCATAATCCAAAGGGCAATTTTTCGGTCAAGTTTTTGCACACTTAACGCTGCTGCTAGCGCAAACCCGCCGACAAACACATAAATAATTGGATCCGCAAAATTAGCAAACGCCGACTTGGTATTAAATTCTGGCACACCAGCCAATACCGCCAAAACAGGAACAAACAGAGCTGTTGCGGTGATATGCACTGCTTCAGTCAACCATAACACCCCAATAAAAAACAAAATGGCAAGCCCTTTATTGGCATTAGCATCAAATGGTAAAATCACAGCATATAAAAGATAGGCAACGACTGCTGCTATGGAAATAATACCAATGCCACGATAGATCTTTTTTGGGGTTTTGGCAAAACCTCCTTGATACAAAGTTTCGTTTTTTTGCGCCATAATTCACTCCATTGCCAAATCATTTACCACATCAATAAATCAATCCTTTTTATTTTTACCATCTCAGCTTATAAAAATAAAAACTCGCCATGCCAAATACAATGCCCCAAAACACCGAACTTAACCCAAACAAGCTCATGCCTGAGGCTGTTACCAAAAAGGTGATTAACGCAGGCTCTTTTTGTTCGCTGTGTTGCATGGCAATGCCAAGATTGGTCAATAATGCCCCAAGCAACGCCAAGCCTGCCAGCATGGCGATTAAACTTTTGGGAAGCATGGCAAACAAGCCCACCAAAGAACCTGCAAACACCGCTCCCACCAGATAAAACACGCCATTAAACACACCGCCGATGTAGCGTTTGTCAGAGTTTTCGTGGCAATCTTTGCCCATGCACAAAGCCGATGTTACCGCCGCCAGCACAATACTAATGCCCCCAAACACCGCCACAGCGAGCGACAGTAGGCTTGCACTATTGATGATGGGCTGACTGGATACTTGATAATTATTAAGCTTAATGAGTGCCATTCCAGGTAAAAATTGCCCTGTTAAATTTAAAATCACCAACGGCAATGCCAAATTAAACACTGCCTGCCACGAGAATTCTGGGGCGATAAATATGGGCTTGGCAACACTCAATTCAAAAGCTTGGCTACCATTTATGAGTCCCAATAACCACGCCACCAAAAGCCCTATCAAAAGCACCCACACAATCGCATAACGAGGCAAAAAGCGTTTGGCAACCAAAAAACTTGCCAGCATGGCACAGGTTAACATCGGTTCACTGCTAAATGACGAAAACGCTCCCACGCCAAAACCAAACAAAATCCCTGCCATCATACCACCTGCAATGCCCTGCGGAATGCAATGCAATACCTTATCAAAATAGCCACTCATGCCAATGGCAAGGCTCATCACGCCTGCGATGAGATACGCCCCCACCGCTTCATTAAGGCTAATGCTGGGAAACAGGCTGACCAAAAGTGCCGTTCCAGGGATTGACCAAGCGAGCAAAATCGGCACTTTGTGGCGTAAAGATAAAAAAATACTGCCAACTGCCGAGCTAATTGACACCGCCCAAATCCATGAAATCATCATGGCGTTATCCACACCTGCCGACTGCCCCACCTGAAAAAATATCACCAACGGTCCTGCGTAAGAAATCGTTACCGCAAGCAAACCCGCCACCATTGCCGACAAAGAAAAATCTTGCTTAAAATCCCTAAATACGCTCATCATCCACACTCCGTGTCAGCCATATTTTTCCAGTGATGGGTAAAAAGCTATCCTTGATCGCCACCGCCCACAGGCATGACCGCGCCTGTCATATAGGACGACTCATCGGACGCCAAAAACAAAATCGCATTAACCTGCTCGTCGATCGTGCCATAACGCCCCAAAAAGGTGCGGTCAATGGTTTGTTCAACCACCTCTTGCATCCAGCGTTTTTCGTCCTCGCTTTGGGGGTTGGTGTTTCTTGGGATTTTGCGTGGCGGAGCGTCTGTACCGCCTGTCGCCACCGCATTGACACGAATGCCGTCTTTGGCGTGTTCAAATGCCAAACTTGCGGTCAAGGCATTTACCCCGCCTTTTGCCGCAGAATAAGGAATGCGATGAATGCCACGAGTGGCGATGGACGACACATTGACAATCACGCCTGACTGCTGGCTAATCATACAAGGTAGCACCGCATGACAACACCACAAAGTTGGAAACAACGAGCGGTTGATTTCTTTGATGATTTCATTTTCGGCAAATTCCTCAAACGGCTTCATCCAAATCGCCCCACCGACATTGTTAATCAGCACATCAATGCGCCCAAATTTTTCAAGGGTTTGCTTGGCAACTTCTTGGGCTCCTGCATACTGTTCCAAATCGGCTTTGACGATGAGATGATCGCCTTTTTTGCCAGTTTTTTGTAATTTGGCAATCTCATCGGCGGTTTCTTGCACAAAATCCGAAAAATCCACCAGCACCACATTTGCCCCCTCTTTGGCGACTTGCAAAGCCACGCCACGCCCAATTCCCTGAGCTGCACCTGTCACAATCACCACCTTATCTTTAAAACGCTTGGTTCTCGACATGATTACTCCTGTTATACTTCATGTTGTCATGCTTTGATTTAAAATAGAAGGGTCTTTTAAATCCCTACATAGCGGCGTTAAACCGATTGCGCAGTCTTTTTAGGAATCATTACCAGCACTGCCAATGTTGCTAGTACACCAAAAGCCACCATCGTCAAGAGGGCATATTGACCTGCCAAATGCACGCCAGCATCCTTAAAGGTGCTAAAAATAGTCGCTCCTGTGGCGATGCCAAAGGACGCACCCAAAGCACTTGCCATTTTAAACACACCTGCCGCCACGCCTGCTTTATCAAGAGGCACATTGACCATCGCACAGTCCGCCGCAGGGGTAGAATAACAACCCAAACCAAAGCCAAACACCGCAAAAGACACAATGACCCACCACATATACACTTCGTGCGACACAAAGGTCATGGACAGCCCCAATGCTCCAACCGCCGTGATTGCCGTGCCGAGCCACATTGGGGTTTTGTAGCCGAATTTTTGTAGCAGTTTTTCGCTCACACGAATCATAATCATGACCATGACGACATAGCCCAAAGATTTGACCCCTGCTTGAAATGCAGTCAAGCCATGTCCTTTTTGCAAATAGGTATTGATAATGATAATCGTGCCTGCCATGCAGTTTAATAAGAAGTTGGACAAACACGCCCCACTATAACCACGACTGTTGAACAGCGAAAAATCCAAAAATGCCTGATGTTTTTTCTTGATTTCGGTGCGAAAAAACACAATCCCCATCACCACCGCCCCAGCGAGCATGGTTAGCGTAAAACCATTCGTAAACCCAAGCCCAAACCCTTTGGTGATGAGCAAATTTAAACACAAAAGCCCAATCACACAGCTAAACAGCCCCACATAGTCATAACGACTGGTAGAAACCTCGTGCGACTTGCTCTCTGGCGTGCCTTTGATGAGAAGCATACCGACCACCGAAATGGCGATTGACAGCAAGAAAATGCTTTTCCAGCCCATGCTCGTGGCGATTGCCCCACCGACAAAAGACGAAAGCCCTGAACCACCGAACGAGCCAATCGACCAAAAGCTAAACGCCCTTTGTCGTTCGGCTCCGTGATAATAATTTTTGATGATGGACAAAGTCGCTGGCATGATACAGGCGGACGACAGACCTTGAAGCACTCGCCCAAGCCCAAAGGTGAAAGGATTGGTGCTAAAATACAGCACCAAACAGGCGATGATGTTTAGAGTAAAGCCCACATAAGTCAAACGCACTCGCCCAAATTTATCCGCCAATCCGCCCATTAAAATGATAAAACAGCCAGAAAACAGTGAGCCTAGGCTAATTACCGCATTGAGCGATGTATCACTCATGCCCAAATCTTTTTGAATGGACGGCACGACATTAAACATCGACTGATAAAACAGCCAAAAGGTCAAAACCCCCAGCACCATGCCGATGAGCAGTTTGTCGTTGCCACGAAACTCATTTTGTGTTTGTGTTGTTGTCATAAAAAATCCTTTTTTTAAATCACTTCAAATAGTTTTCCACAAGACCACAAAAGTACGCCCCAGCCGTAGCGATAATCTCATCATTAAAATCGTATTCTGGGTGATGCACCATGCACGCAGAATCACCACCCCCATTGCCGACAAAGCAGTAATTGCCGTTGGGGTTAGCCTCTAGCATAAAGGCAAAATCCTCGCTTCCCATAAGCGGAGCAATGCCTGTATGCACTTTGTCCTCGCCCACCAAATTTTGGGCGACTTTGACGGCAAATTCGGTCGCATCACTGCCATTGACGGTGGGCGGACAGCCGTTGATGTGTTCGACTTCGGCACTTGCTCCAAAACTTTTGGCTTGAAATTCCACCACTTCTGTAATGCGAGATAGCACCTTTTTGCGCACTTCAGCATTTAGGGTGCGAACGCTTAATTTTAACAGGGCAGAATCATTGACCACATTGGGGACATTGCCAGAGGTGAGTTGCCCCACCGTAATCACCGCTTGCTCAAGCGGACTGACATTGCGAGAGACAATGCTTTGGAGGGCAATGGCGATATGACACGCCACCAAAGTCGCATCAATGCCGTATTCAGGCATCGCCCCATGACTGCCCACGCCTTTGACATGGACATACAAAGTGTCGGAGGACGCCATGACCGCCCCAGTTTTAAAATAAAACTCGCCTGTCGCTAGGCGTGGCATGTTGTGCATGGCAAAAATCACATCGCAAGGAAATTTGTCAAACAAGCCGTCCTCTAACATGACACGACCGCCATAAAGCAGCTCTTCGGCAGGCTGAAAAATCAAATGCACCGCACCATTAAAATTGCGAGTTTTGGCAAGCTGTTTGGCACAAGCAAGCAAAATGGTGCTGTGTCCGTCATGCCCACAGCCATGAAATTTGCCTGCGACTTGGCTGGCATAAGGTTTGCCCGTCTTTTCCACGATGGGCAAAGCGTCCATGTCGGCACGCAGTCCGATGACTTTATCGCCGTTACCGTTTTTTAGGGTGGCGACAATGCCTGTTTTGGCAAGTCCACGATGTAGCGTATAGCCCCATTCGGTCAGGTACTTGGCGATGAGATTACTGGTTTCAACCTCTTCAAAACCCAGCTCAGGATTTTGGTGGATGGTTTGGCGAATGTTCGCAAAAAACGCCTGTTCGCTCATCAAATCACTCAAATGCTGCGGGTTTATAGCAATGGTATTAGACAGGGACATATTTACTCCTTTTGATAGATGATGACAAATTTCAGCCATTAGGTACTGACCACTAGGGGTAAAAAAGATTTTAATGACTTTTATGAAATTTACAAGCAATCCATTTTGCCGCCATCTTAATTGGCTGAGAACTTCTCAAACAAGAAGTTTTGCACCGTGATGTTCTGAACTTCCAACCAATCACGCACCGAATCAACCATTGCCACAGGTCCACACAGATAAATATCCACATCGCCGCCATTTAGCCAGTCATCATCAATATGAGCAGTGACATAGCCTTTACGCTCATGGGTGGACATCTCATTGACCACAACTGTACGATAATCAAACCAGTCATGTTTCGCCTTAGAGTCATCTAGCGCATCAATACCGACCAAATCCTCATCATTGGTCACGCCAAACACCATGCGAATAGGAAAATCCGAACCTTTTTCGTCAAGCACTTTAAGCATGGATAAAAACGGCGCAATCCCCGTCCCACCTGCCAAAAACAGCGTTGGGCGAACCATCGGACGCAGATAAAAACTGCCAAAAGGTCCTGTAAAGCTCATTTTGTCGCCCACTTTGGCGGTATTTGCCAAGAACGAACTCATCTTGCCATTGGGGACATTTCGCACCACAAAGCTGGTTTTGCGGTCGTTTGGCTTTGAACTGAAAGAATAAGAACGAGTTTCATCAGTGTTTGGAATTTTCACATTAACATATTGCCCTGCCAAAAAGCTGATTTCTGGTTCATTGTTATCCAATTCAATTTCAAAACAAATGGTGCTATCGGAGACTTTTTGTAAATCGGTCAGCGTACCACTGAAAGCATGGATTTGGGTTTTGCACACAGCAGAACTTGCCAAAATCTGAATGACCGAATCTGAAGTTGGATAACATTGACACGCCAAAACATAGCCTTTTTCAGCATCTTCAGGGCTTAGGGCGTCCTCGATGTACATGTCGCTATCCATGTCATAAGTCCCAGACTCATAAAAAGCTCGGCAAGTGCCACACGCTCCGTCTCGGCAATCTAGCGGAATGTTCATTTTTTGGCGGTAGGCAGCGTCTGATAAAACTTCGCCGTCACCCACTTCAATAAACCGGGTAACACCATCTTCAAATTGTAAAGCGACTTTGTGACTCATAAAAATATCCTTATATTTTTTATGCAATAAGTTGGCTGTTGGCTGACTGGTTAAATTAAGGCAAAATGGGATTGGTAATTCAACTCACCAATCCCATTTTTATCAAATATGATAAACATCAATGACTTGGTGAATGTAGTCATTTTTTAGAACGACATATTTGCTCAAAATTTTAAAGCTGTCGCCTGAAACATCGATTTCGTAACGAGACATACCAAAATGCTGAGAAATCGTCTTATAGCGAAAACTAAGCGTATGCCAATTAAAGCGTACCGTTGCCTTGATACCTTCTACACTTTCTACCTCAATGTTGTTAATATTGTGGCTTGTGCGAGTATCGGGAATGGTTGCTGATGAACGCTCAGTTTTGATACGAAACACTCGGTCTTCTAACCCTTGACGATCTGGGTAATAAATCAAGGAAATTTCCGCCATTGGGTCTGTGATGAGGGTATCATCATCGTCCCATGCTGGCATCCAAAAAGATGCTTCTGGAGCATAACAGTTTAGCCAATCGTCCCACTGCTCATCGTCCAAAAAGCGAGCTTCTTGATACAAAAACTGACTGATTTTATTCTGTAATTCTGCTGATACTACTGGTACATTATTCATGCAACTTCTCCATGTTTTTCAAGCTTGCGTTCATTAGAAATGGCACGCTTCATCATTTCTATCCAATGCTCGTGCTGTGCTAAATACAATCCCTCATCTTCGGTTTTGACACCGCTTAGTTTAGGCTTTAATCCGATTTCATCAGCAACCTCATCAGGTCCATGCACCCAATGAGTTGCTCCACGACACATGTCATTCCATTCAAGCTCAATTCCGGCATAGCCCACCTGGCAAGAGCGGAACTCCTCTAGATCATCTGGGGTCGCCATACCTGATGCATTAAAGAAATCTTCATATTGGCGAATACGTCTTTGGCGAGCCTCTGCATCCTCACCCACAGGTGCGATACAATAAATGGTTACTTCAGTTTTATTAACGCTAATCGGACGCAGTACCCGGATTTGGGATCCAAATTGATCCATCAGATATACGTTAGGGTATAAGCATAGATTGCGAGACCGCTCAATCATCCATTTTGCCATCGCCTCGCCGTAGAGCTCTTTATAAGTGTCGTATTGGGCGTAGTTTGGACGGTCTTCTGGGTTTGCCCATTGTGTCCAAAGAAGCATATGCCCATGTTCAAAACCGTATGAGCCACCGCCTTGTTTGCCCCAACCGCCTGCACTCATAGCACGGATTTTATCCTCTCCCGCTTGCTTTTCTTTGCGTTGTTGGGTTGTGGCAGCATAGTTCCAATGTACTGCAGACACATGGTATCCGTCGGCACCATTTTCGGCGGTGAGCTTCCAGTTACCTTCATAAGTGTAAGTTGAAGAACCACGAAGAACTTCTAAGCCATCTTGAGCTTGACCGACAATCATGTCAATGATTTTGGTCGCTTCACCAAGATATTCTTCAAGTGGCAGGACATCAGGATTTAAACTGCCAAACAAAAAGCCTTTGTAGCTTTCAAAACGAGCGACTTTTTTTAAATCGTGCGAACCGTCTTTATTAAAACTTTCAGGATAACCTGCGTCTTTAGGGTCTTTGACTTTTAAAAGTTTGCCAGAGTTGTTAAATGTCCAACCGTGAAATGGGCAGGTATAGGAGGATTTGTTGCCTTTTTTGTAACGGCAAAGCTGAGCCCCACGATGTGAACAGGCGTTAATCATCGCATTTAATTCGCCATCTTTGTTGCGAGCAATGATGATTGGTTGGCGACCAATATAAGTCGTATAATAATCGTTGATTTCTGGAATTTGGCTTTCATGTGCCAAATACACCCAGTTGCCCTCAAAGATATATTTCATTTCCAAATCAAATAAAGTTTGGTCGGTAAATACAGAGCGATGAACTTTATATTCGCCAGTTTCTGGATTTTCTACTAAAAGCTCGTCAATGCGGTCTAAATGACTGGTATTGACAACAGGAATCTTTGGCATTTTATTTTCTCCTTGCACAAGCTGGGGTCAAATACAATTTAAATGAAATAACAATTAAGGTTCATACACCTCAACGCCATTTGCGTTGAGCGAAAAACTCATCAAATCCCGTCCAACCTTTAACGCTCCTTGATAATTGGCACGAGTACGCTCAATCAATTCTTCGTCAGGAATACCGATGATTTTTGCCGATACGCCATTGACAACATGGGTATAAACCGCCATTTTTGGCTTGGTTTGGCTAAAAATCTCGCCTGCTTGGCGTGGGTTGGTATGATGAGCATAGACTTGCGGTAGGGCATTGGTGTCTTTAAATTCAGCCACTTCGTGAATGAGCAAATCTACACCTTTGCCGTATTTGATGACATTTGGCGAGGGAATGGTATCGCCACTAATGAGCACCGAACGCCCTGCATAATCCACACGATAGCCCAAGTTTGGCTTAATCGCTCCTTTGGTATCATGTGGCACATCAAAGGCGGTAATCACCACACCATTTTGGTTAAACACGACGCCCTCACCCTCAAATTCATGAGCAACAAGCCCCGTCGTTTCCGCTTTTAGTTCGCCATCAGCAACACGCACTTTAATGTCATCAGCATGGGCGATTTTTAAGCCTTCAACCAATGCTTTTGCCCCAGTCGGACCATAAACATTTAATGCACCGCTACTGCGACCACCAAACGCAGGAATATAACCCGTCATCCACAAATCGCCCAAACCATTGGTATGGTCAGAGTGATAATGGGTAAAAAATACCGCATCAATTTTGCCAAGTGGTACACCCGCTTGGGTCAAACGCACCGCATTGCCACGCCCTGCATCAATCAAAATATTAAGACCACCAGCTTGTACCAAAGTTGCAGATCCATAGCGATGAACGCTCGGCACTGGGCTACCTGTACCCAATAAGGTTACTCTCATTTCACCTTCTTTTGGGGCAAGGCGTGCTGGGTGGGTGCTTGGTGCGTGTAGGTATTCAGGATTTGCCTGAACAGCCGATTGGGACGAAACCGATGTTGTCGAACACGCCATCAGACTTAGGGACAATGCCGACACCGCCAAAACAGACAATCCTTTTGTAACTTGATAACTCATTTACCACTCCTTTTGTAGGTTATGTTGTGGATTATGGGGATTGTATCTTAACCCTATTGCTAAGATACAATCTACCGATAACAACGATCAGCCCTGAGCTCGTCTTCTGTCCACTTCGGTAGTTGGGGCGGTTTGGGTGTCTTTGGTTAGTTTAAAATCAAAGGTGATGTGCTTAAATGGCTTGTCTAGTCCATATCTGGCAAGCTCTTCTGGACTTGATTTGTCGGTAGCAGTAGCAACCAAGCCTTCACGAGTACCGAACGCAAAGTCGTCCCAGAGGTATTTGTCGCCTTCGATGTTAAACTGAGTGGTGAGCTTACGGAAGCCGTCAGCCGTGATGAAGTAGTGAACATGCGATGGACGCTGACCATGACGACCTAGCTTGTCAAGCAGGGCTTGCGTTGGTCCATTCGGTGGACAACCATAACCAACTGGCATAGTAGTTTGGGCACGATAGCGACCGTTTTCATCGGTATAAATGGTACGGCGAAGGTTGAAATCAGATTGTGATTTATCAAAGAATGAATAGTTGCCCTGACCGTTAGCGTGCCACATTTCCACTTTGGCATTTGGTACGATGTTGCCATCCACATCAGTCACCACACCCTCAATGATGAGCGTGTCAATCTTGTCAGATTCAGAGCCATCGTCCATGCGGGCAAAGCCCACGCTCTCAGGAGCTCCCGCCACATACAGTGGGCCTTCGATGGTACGAGGTGTACCGCCTTGTTCTACGCCAGCTTGACGGTCTTTTTCGTCTTCAAGCAAGTCCATGAAGTGCTCTAAACCAAGACCAGGTACAAGCAATCCTACTTCGTTGGCCTGGCCCAAATCAGAAAGGTACTCCATGCCTTTCCAAAGCTCAGTTTGGGTGATGTTCAAATCCACAATGGCTTCAAACAAATCACCCAAAAGACGAACCACAATCTCTTGCACACGAGCGTCCACTTCACCTGTAGCGGTGTCCACATTCATTTTTTTAACCAAAGCATCAATTTCTTGACGGTTCATACTTCTTCTCCTTGTCATGGTGTAGCTGGCATCTCCAAATGGCTGGCTACGGTTGGGTTAATTGCTATGAGAGTGCATAGCCACTTTTGTAAATTAAAAATCAGCTATCATCATCACGAATAGATGACGGATGACGGTTTAAAGGCATAACCTCTATGTTCATAAAAGGGTAGAGTGGTAATCCCTGCAATATGGTGTGCAACTCCTCATTACTCTCCACATCAAAAATACTGATATTAGAATATTGGCCAGAGATTCGCCATAAATGTCGCCATTTACCTTGTTTTTGAAGTTCCTGCGAGTAGGCTTTTTCGATTGCCTTAATCTCATCAGCTTTTTGTTTGTCAAAGTCAACTGGAATGTTGACATCCATTTTTACATGATAAAGCATAATACCTCCTTATGTTTTGTCTAACTATATTAACATCTTACGAATGTCGTGCTAATGACAATATTTTTTCCTCATCCAGCTCAATGCCAAGCCCTGCACCCTTTGGTACTTTTAATTCAAAATTCTCATAAGCCAGAGGAGTTTTTAGAATTTCTTCGGTCAAAAGCAACGGTGCAAACAGCTCTGTACCATAAGCTAAACTCTCAAAGGTGCTAAATACATGAGCGGATGCAATCGTCCCCACCGCCCCTTCTAGCATGGTGCCACCGTACAAATCAATCCCTGCAAATTGAGCGATTTTGGCAATATCACATGCCTCCATTAGTCCGCCCGCTTGCTCTATCTTGACAGCAAACACATCAGCACAGCGATTTTTGGCAAGTGTGTAGGCGTTTTGTGGTGCCATAACTGCTTCGTCTGCCATAATCGCCACATCAAAACGGTCGGTTAGATATTTTAAAAGTTCGGTATCAAAAATAGCACAGGGTTGTTCAATTAAATCAATGCCACCATCTTGCAATGCTTGTATACCCTTAATGCATTGCATTTTACTCCACGCACGATTAACATCCACACGGATACTTACATCCCGCCCAAGTGCTTTTTTGATAGCGACAGCATGTGCCACATCTTCTTCTACCGCTTTTGAACCAATTTTTAGCTTAAAAATATTATGCCGACCACTATCAATCATCTGCTTGGCTTCAGCAATATCCTTGTCAGTGTCGCCTGAGGCAAGCACCCACAGCACAGGTAAGCTATCACGCATCCGACCACCTAATAGCTCACTGACAGGTAAACCTAATTTTTTACCCCAAATATCAAACAATGCTGTTTGTACCGCGCATTTGGCAAAGCGATTGCCAATGATGTTTTTATTAAGCATCTGCGTAATTTGAGCAATGTTCATCTCGCCGCTGATACTGGTTAATGAGGGAGCGAAATACATGTCCAGATTGGTTTTGATACTCTCAGGACTTTCTTCGCCATAGGACAAACCACCAATGGTTGTCGCCTCACCCCAACCCACAATCCCTTCAGCAGAGGTTATCTTCACTAACACAAGGGTTTGCTTTTGCATGGTTGCCACTGACATCTTATGTGGACGAATGGTTGGTATGTCCAAGATGAACGTTTCTAATTGATACACAGTATTCCCGATTATTTTTTAACTCAATTTATATTGCCTTCCTTGCTTGGGATGGGCATATTTATACTCTAAAAGAATATAAATAAAAAAACAAATATCATTTTTGCATTTTTTTATACTTTATAAGTATAGTTATTGAGTATAAACACTCAATTTTTCACCAACAAAAAACCGCTTTAAAAGCGGTTTTTTTAGCATCCAAGTCTTACTTAGTGCTAGAATTTTTGATGTCCACCAAGAATATCGCCACTGCTGCAATTAGACCAGGAATTGCAATTGCCATAAAGTTCATTTGATGAGCAAGCTG
Organism: Moraxella haemolytica; assembly: GCF_030177935.1. Taxonomy (NCBI): domain Bacteria; kingdom Pseudomonadati; phylum Pseudomonadota; class Gammaproteobacteria; order Moraxellales; family Moraxellaceae; genus Moraxella; species Moraxella haemolytica. The sequence goes on along the minus strand of NZ_CP089974.1, from coordinate 205,628 downwards.
CAAGCCAAGCAAAGCACCTGTAAGCACAGGACCAACGATTGCTCCAATCCTTCCTACACCAGAGGCAAATCCCATGCCTGTCGAACGTACCGCAGATGGATAGTATTGCGAAACAAAAGTATAAAGTAAAATTTGAGAACCAATGGTCGCTGCACCAGCAATGGCAATAAGTGTATATAATACAGGAGCTGGACTATTGAACCCCAACAGAATAAGTGAGGCCGCACCTAGCGCAAACATCGATACCAATACAGGCTTGATATGAAAACGGTCAGCAAGAACACCACCGCCAATCGCGCCAATCATACCACCGATATTCAAAGCAAACAAAAACAGCATACTCGCCCCCAATGAATACCCTGCACCAATCATCAGCTTAGGCAACCAGCTCGCAAGTGCATAAACCATTAACAGGCACATAAAGAAAGCAACCCAAAACATGATGGTGCTGACCGTTCTGCCCTGCTGAAACAAAGCTTTTAAAGGAGCAGAATCCTCTGAAGTTACAACAATCGGTTCAATCTCATAATCTTTATTAGCGTACGCAGGGTCTATTTTAGCAATGATCTTTTTAGCCTCTGCATCACGCCCCTTGCGTTTTAGATAAAATAACGATTCTGGCAACATCGCCCAAATGATTGGCAATAAAAGCACAGGAATACCGGCCAGCATAAACACAATCTGCCAACCATGCACTGGCACAAGAGCCTTACCAAGCAAAGCTGATGCCATGCCTCCAATGGCATAACCACTAAACATCACCGCCACTAGCGTACTTTTCATGCGCTTTGGAGCAAACTCGGTTGTCAGCGCAACCACATTAGGCATAACACCACCAATCCCTAGCCCAGCAATGAAACGCAATACAGCAAACTGTACGGGAGTCTCAGCAAATGCACCCAAAAAAGTAAACCCTGCAAAAAGCAAAATGCACAGCATAATCGTTTTTTTGCGCCCCAGCTTATCGGATAATGTCCCAAAGCCAATCGCTCCAAACATCATACCAAACAATGCAGAACTGGCAAGCCATCCAGCTTCCACCGATGTCAAACTCCATTGCTCCATCAACAAGGGTAGTGCCACCCCGTAAATAGCCAAATCATATCCATCAAAAATAATAATAAGTAAACACCACAACAACACCTTCCAATGAAATGGTGTAAATTTAGCATGGTCAATAAAATCATCAATACTCACCCGCTCGGGTTTATTGGCTGCTGTTTGGAGAACCTGTTCACTCATAACCACTCCTTAGTTAAAAATATGGTAAAATTTTCAAAAAATCTCTTTACAATTCAACTAGCTAAATTTTGTCAAATTTTGACTAGCTGTAGGTGCAAATTTATTTGATTTTTAAACAAATTGCAAAATCAAATAAATATGGATTTAGACTATTTTGGTATAAAACCATACTTGTTTAAACAAGAAAAAATAAATATATTATGTAATTAATTGAAATTATTAATTTTTTTATTTTTTTCAATAATTTTAAGATGAGCCTCCTATAAAAAAATACTTTAAAAATATAATATTTTTGATATCCTATAGATATAAATACAAAATTATGGAATTAAGACATGGATATTCGTCATCTTAAATACTTTGTTGCTGTTGTAGAAGAGCAAAGTTTTACTAAGGCCTCCGAACGACTATTCATCGCTCAACCACCGCTAAGTCGACAAATCCAAAATCTAGAAGATGAGTTAGGCTTGCCACTATTAGAACGCGGTAGCCGACCTATTAAGACAACAGAAGCAGGGCAATTTTTTTATCAATATGCCAAAAGAATTTTGGGCAATATGGAACAGATGGTTTCCATGACAAGAAGAGTTGGACAAGCCGATAAAACCTTAAAGGTAGGTTTTGTCGGCTCGCTGCTTTTAGGGTTATTACCACAAGTTATTTTTGAATTCAGAAAACTGCTGCCCAACATCAATATCGAACTCGTTGAAATGGGCACTTTAGAACAAATCGAGGCGCTCAAATCGGGAAAAATTGATGTAGGTTTTGGTCGGTTAAAATTTAGCGATCCTTCCATCGCAAGAATTTTGCTCAGAGATGAATCCTTGGTGCTAGCAGTCAATGAATGCGAACCACGTTTTATCGGTTTTGACGGGGTATATTTGAGTGATGTCACTGATGAAGTGCTTTGGTGCTATCCAAATGTTGGCGACCACACCTTCGCAAACTACATTAAAAATGTTTTTGCTGAACACGGTCTTAGTCCAAAAGGCATTCGTTATATTTCCAACATCCAACTCGCACTTGGGATGGTCGCATCTGGCGAAGGTATATCCATTGTGCCACAAAACAGTAAAGCCATCTCAATGGCAAACCTAAAATATCTACCCATACTAGATGCCGGTGCAGTCAGCCCTATATTTTTGTCTTTCCGAAATGGGGATGATGGTGAATTCATTCAGTTATTACTAAAAACTATTGAAATAATCTACCAACAAATCGGAATTAATAAACAAATAACTTTAAACTGCCCACCCAACCCTTAGAATCCTTCCATGATATTAGATGATAGCCATTAAATAAACTTAAATAACACCTTTCATATATTATATTGGATGCACTAGTCCAGACCTGATCTGACAATCATATTTGAAAAAAGAAAGTTTCCCATATAGAACACTTTTAGGGATCTTATAATTTTTTTTGATTTTATAAATTCAAATTTCCATCACCGACGCCCTCTTCACACATATTTAAACAACCAATGAATTGATAAGCTGATGGGTTTTTAAGTTGATTTTTACGCGATTTTCCTTTAAATTTGATTAAGTTACTTAATCAAGTTGGATTGTGCGTCATGTCTGATATCAAATAACCTTTAAACAAGACCAAAGGCTGTGGTCATGGCGGTAAAAGAGCCAATGCTGGGCGTAAATCGACTTTGGGTGAAAAGACGGTTGTTAAACGCATTCCCATTTCTTGTGTGCCTATTGTCGATGATATATTGGCTACCAAAAGAGCCTCTTATCACCTTAAGCCATCAAAGTACATGGGCAGATTGCCTGATGATGTGCTTTATTTATCAAACACACCAAGCAAATTAGACATCCCTTTGTATCAAGAGAAAGTTGCTGCAGGCTTCCCCAGTCCTGCTGAAGGGTATTTATCCAATAAGATTGACTTAAATGAGCTTTTGGTGACTAACCCACCTGCAACCATCATGATTCGCTGTGGTGGTTTGTCCATGCTAGATGCAGGCATTGATTTAGATGATCTGCTTATTGTTGATCGATCGCCCATGACAGAGCATAATGACATTGTGCTGGCAAATGTGAACAATGAGTTTACCATTAAACGCTTGGTAAAAGGCACACATGGCTTTGAGCTACATTCTGAGAACAACAGTGGCGATTATCCTAACTTCATACCCAGTGATGGTGATGAATGGTCCATTGTGGGCGTGGTGTCTCATGTCATTAAAAAAACACGGGGCGCATGGGGTCGCTAGAATGTATGCCTTGATTGATGGTAACAGTTTTTATTGTTCTTGTGAGCAAGTATTTAGACCTGCCTTAAAAGATAAAGTGGTTGTTGTTTTATCCAATAACGATGGTTGTGTGGTATCACGCACCGCACAAGCCAAAGCTTTGGGCATTAAGATGGGCATGCCTTACTTCAGGTTAAGCATCTGGTGTCTCAAGGCTCATTGTTTGCTTTTAGCAGCAATTATGAACTGTATGGCGACATGTCTAATCGCATGGTGAAAACCATTGAGGGTATGGTGCCTGCTGTTGAGATTTATTCGATTGATGAATGCTTTGTGCAATTAAGCGGCATCAAAGACTTACAAGGGCTGGGCAGACAGATCAAACAGCGTGTCATGCAGTGGGTGGGCATACCCACCTGTGTTGGCATTGCTCCGACCAAGACATTGGCCAAATTCTGCAATCACCTTGCTAAAAAACACCCTAAGCACTTTGGCAAGGTTGTGGTGTGGACTGATTGGTCTTTTGAGTGCAGCAGCGCGCTTTAAAAAGCGAGCCTGTGGGTGAAATCTGGGGAATTGGCAGCAATGAACATCCATTCAGCTTGGGATTTTGTACAAGCAGACGAAAGCTTTATTAGACATCACTTTAACATCACTGTGGCAAAGATACATTTAGAGATGAAAGGCTTATCCCGCTTGGCATTAGAAGAAGCACAAAGCAGACGTCATATTGTGCGCAGTCGAAGTTTTGGTAAGTTGGTTGGTGATTTACAAGCTTTACAGTCAGCAGTGACGCATCATGTTAAAAGCGGTGTGCAAGCACTTAGAAAAGAGCACAGCAAAGCTCATACCATCAGTGTGTTTATCCATACAGACAGATTTAGACAAGATGAGCAGTACAGTGGGTTAAAAACCATCGGATTGCCTCATGCCAGTGATGATGTGATACGCCTTCATCAAGCAGCTCAAGAATTATTAAAGCAGATATACAAACCTCAATATCGTTATAAAAAGTGCGGCATTATGCTTGGTGGATTAAGCCAAGGACCTTTTGAGCAGTCATTGCTGTTTGATGAAGCATCTGACGATGATAGATTAATAACAGCTTGGGATGGGGTGATGACACGCTTTGGAAAGAACAGCATCACCCTTGGCACAGGATTATTAAACAAAGACTGGCAGATGAGAAGAGATCATTTGAGTCCTTGCTTTACAACGGATATTAATGGGCTACTTGTGGTTAGATAAGTCTCTTTATTGCGTTCTAGCTTAACTATTTTTCAGAGCCGGACAACTCTTTATTAAGATATATTTTTATACAAAAAACAAGCGTTTTTCAGCCCTAGTACACGCTACATAAAACATTTCGGCATTTCTATCCATCCCCCTAAAATCATTTTTCTGCAAAACAACATTTCTAAACTCCAACCCCTTGGCAGAATGTATGGTCATTGCAATATTCTGTGTTTTATCCAACTGATAAAACTGTTTTGTAGTATCAAGGTTGATGCAATCTATAATTTCTGAAAAATGACTGGGATTTATTATCCCAACATGATCATTTAATGATTTTAGTGTATCAATACATAGATCGTTTTTAAAGTCTTGTATTAATTTTCTAGCTATTCTTGTATGAATATGGGATAAAAACTTCTCCTTAAAGTATACTTCTTCTATTGATTTTGAGAAATACAATTTAAATAATGAATCTAAATAATTTTGATACTGCGGGTCTTGTTGGCTTTCAATAAAATCAGGAATTTTTACTAAAGCTAAATCAAGCTCCTTGATAATGGCTCGACTTTTTCCTGTACTCCAAAATAAAAAACACAATCCTTCATTATTAAATTTTTCTTCACTAAATTTCTCAACAAGTTTTTCAGCGGATATATCAGCAAATACTCCGTATGAAGTTCCATCCTCACAAGATATACTATTTGCTTGTGGGATAACATAGCTTTTTGCACAACTATCAATTAAAGAATGGCAACGAAAATTTCTGCTTAATTGATAAACTTGGTCTTTGAAATATGGATTGTTTGCCATGCTTTTAAATTTTTGCGAATCAGCCCCTCTAAATCCATAAATGGCTTGTTGTGGATCCCCAACCAAAACAACTTGTATACCATAAGATAAAAATAACTCTACAATTTTATACTGCAAGAAATTATTATCTTGTGCCTCATCAATGTATATTGCTTCAAATTTTATTTTTAAGTATCTTCTGATATATTTATTTTGTTCAAGGCATTTGATTGCGTATTCAAATAAGTAATCATTTTTTGACTTTCCACCACTAGATGTCATAATTTTTCTATCAATAACCTTACTTAACCACTCTTTTAAACTACTTGAGCTATTATCTGGATTAAAATCAAATAAGATTTTTTGGCTTCTAAAAGATTCATTAAACGCTAAAACATGATGCAACAAGAACGAATGAAATGTCATAGCAATAATTTGACTTCCATTTAATTCTTTTACTTTTTTCAAAATATCATCAGCACTTTTGTTAGTAAAACTAATAATTGCAATATTTTTCCAAGGTTTAATTCCTTTGGTCTGATTGATTGCTCTTCTAACCAATGTATTGGTTTTTCCCGAACCCGCATTAGCAATAATCATGGCTGATGAAAATTGTTCTGACTCAACGATATCTTTTTGCTCATCTGTTAGATTAAAATTATTCATCAACCAAATCCTTTAAGCATTTAAAGTTCTCATGATAAAAAATTTTCTTGGCTTCAGCATGTGTGGCATTTTTGGTAAATTCCCACATATTTATCCATTTTGACTCCTGCAAATCTTTAACAAATTTATCGTCTTTATCAAGGCATGTTGCCAAATCATGCTCCAAATCAATTTTTGATAGATATATTCCTAAGCGAGAAAACTCATCAAAACAATTTTTATTGCTTAAAATTTTGTTTCTAAAATCTTCTTTTGCTTCTAAAATGGTAGATTCTGATGCATCAGGTCCCAAGGCAATATTGTCTAACTTTTCTTTTTCTTCGCAATCACAGAGTAAATTGAATAAATCAATGCAACGATTAAATCCTAATGCGGTTAATTCATCTTTTCGTGAAACTTTAGTAATATCATTATCTGTTTTAATAATAATCTTAATACCTAATCCTTTTAATATTTGAATATACTTATCAAAATAGATGCCCGCAATACTTTGCACAATGATATCTGTTCTATCGCACCCTAATGTATCTAATACCCATTCAAAAAGTAATTTCTCAGATGGTCCCTCAACCAATAAAACTCTATTAACAAATAAACATTGTGCTACGTTTTCCATTAAAATATTTTTAAGGCTGTTGTATTGAGCTCCTATATTGGCAATTTCTGAATGAATTGCTATCTTTTGTTTTTGCTTAAACAAACGAATTAAATTAGCCTCATCACTAATTTTAAAAAATAATTGTGGTGAATGAGTGACCAAAAATAAATAAGGGCTGAATTCTTTATTAAAAATAGTTTTGGATAACTCAATCTGTGATGAAATAAAAAGATGATTTTCAGGCTCTTCTATTAATAAAATTGGAATCTTGCCATCGGCAGCTTGGCCCTTATTAAGCAGATAACTTATAAGAGAATACATTACCTTCCTGACTCTTCCATCGCCTGATGTGGGATATATTTTTGCTTCAACCCCATCTTCTGCATGCTTTGCATCAAACATATAAATATCTAAATTATTATGAAAATCACCGAAAGTATGATTTGGTGATATCTTTATTTGATAATTTTTATCAAATACTTCAAGCTGTTCATTTAAATCTGATTCCATAGTTTTTACTGTAGACAGCTTTGATATCTCAACATTGATTGAATTATTTAAATTTCGTATTGTTTGCTCAATATCTTTGTCATCGACATGTTTCTCATGGCTGCCTAACAATTCTTTTTAAATTCTTTAAATTTAGATGTCATGTCATTTTGCGATGGAATAAATACGCAATAAAAGATATCATCTAGCACGGTACGATTTAATCCGCGCATGAGAATTGCTAATAAATTTTCATTCTCAGAACCCCAGTACAAATTGCTAATAAATTTATTATCTTCTAACTCAATAGACAATTTGATAATAAAATATTGATTATCGTCCACACTCGCATTTTCAGCCTTAGCAATAATAATATCATTAAATTCATTTTCTTCTGATATGTCCAAATAACAAGATATTTCTATAGGCTTAAATGTAGTACAGGCATGGAAATCTGTATCAAAAATTTGACTATTTCTCGTGCGGCGATCAAATAGTAAGCACAAAGCATAAATTAAATTGCTTTTACCAACATCATTCATGCCAAAAATTAGGTTTTTATTTGACAATTCAATTTCACAATTATCAAAATTCCTAAAATTCTTAATTTTTAATTTTTTGAGCTTCATACATCACCTTTAATCTACCACAAATCAATGTGTGCCAATCTTCAATTCTATCATTTTACTTTTTTACCACAGAATAAAAAATAGCACAACATCGACAATAGGGCTTTCATGATCAGGGCTGAAGTTCTCAGAAAAATCTATAAGTGAATAGCATCTCACAGATATGGCATTATATAGTATAATAAAATACCACTACCCTAAACACAGGAACCGCCATATCTGCCTTAACCGAACTCACCCAAAAATTATCCGAAATCTTTCAAATTGACCGTGCCGATTTGGACTTTGGCATTTACCGCATTTTAAACAGCCGAAACGAGCAAATTGAGCACTATCTCAACCACACACTTCCCCAAGTCGCCAATAAAAAACTCAAAGAAAACAGCGACATTCAAAACGCCGTGTATCGCCATTTGCTCACCTTTTTTGGGCGATTTATATGCAGACTTTCCGTGATTATTTATCCTATGAAGGCATAGATACCAGCGAAGTGATTACCATTTTTTTTGATACCAAGCCCAATTTGCCCAAAGATATTGCCCTAAAAACTTTGCAATTGGACGAAGCCTATAAAGGCAATCGTGAAAAAAGTTTTAAACGCCGTGAAACGGTAACGCTATTTGAAATTCCCCAAAAATACGCCAATATCAAAATGCCTGTGGCGGTTTTGGATTTGTACCCGAAAATAGAGGCCATTACCAGTCGTGATAATGCCTTGAAAATCACCGAAAGCCAAAAACAAAAAGGGCATTTAAATGCGTTTATTTTTGATTTTGTGAATTGGGATAAAGTTTATTTGGCATTATTAAACCACAAAATGTGGCAATCGTTTAATAATCTTAAATTGGACAAAGCCAAATTAAAGGATTTTGCCAAAAAAACCGACTGGTATAAATTGTATGTTCCCCAAAGTGAATTACAAATACAAAGTTTTGCCGACATTCAAAAACAAGAGAAAATCCTTTTGGATTTGCTGTTGATTTATGTGGAAGCCTTTTATAAAAAACTCAAAGGGGCATATGAAGGGCAATTTTATCAAATGCAAGAAATTGGCAATCATCATAAAGCCTTATTGGAAAATTATGTGTTTGAAATACGCCCCAATGAAGATGATGGTGTGCCAAATTACCAAACCAAACTTAATGAATTAAAAAATTGGGTAGAAAGTGGAGATTTGGCAAAAGTAATGGGCTTTGAGAAGGACGGTAAGGATGGTAATGTACACGCCATTTGTTTTGATAGGCATTTGTTTTATCCAATCATCAGTCTTGCCGATAAAGACAATGTGCCATTTTCATTAAAACCTTTGCTAATGCAAGAAAAAAGTGAACGAAAATTTGTGCAAGATCTGCAAAATGCTTGCAATACAGGCAAATTACAACAGTGGATAGGCGATAAAGAGCTGTATCTGCTTCGTAATGCGTCTAATAAAGCCAAAGGCTTGGGATTTGCACTGGCAGGCGATTTTTATCCTGATTTTTTATTGTGGCTGGTGGATAAAAACAGCAATGAACAATGGCTTAGCTTTATTGACCCCAAAGGCATACGCCAGTTGTCATTTGATGACCCTAAATTTATGTTGTTTGATGAATTAAAGAAATTTTCAGGCAGCCTAAATTTGGATAAATTGACTTTAAATAGTTTTATTTTATCCATTACCCCAAGCACCGATACAGCAGAAACAGGAGCATTAAATCATTTTGGTAAAACTTATCAAGACTTTGCTGATAAACATATTTTGTTTATGGAAAATATCAATGGCATAGATTATTTACAGCATTTATTCAATGCCATTTTGGACGATAGTTATTTGAATACAGTTACTTGGGAAACATAATGAACATTACGCCACACCAAGCCAAATATTTTGCCAATGCCATTTTATGTCAATCTGATACTGGTGTAGAACGCATTAGCCAAGGTTTGTTTAATGCCAAAGTGGATTTAAATCCACATCAGATTGATGCCGCCATTTTTGCCCTGCACAATCCGTTGGACAGAGGCGTTTTATTGGCGGACGAAGTGGGCTTGGGCAAAACCATTGAAGCAGGCTTGGTGCTGTGTCAATTATGGGCAGAATGCAAACGGCGATTGTTGGTCGTTTGCCCTGCTGTATTAAGAAAACAATGGCAAAATGAATTGGCAAATAAATTTGGTTTGCCCAGCATTATTTTGGATAAGCCGATATTAAAATCGTTTGGCAATGATGTTTTTCAATTCTTGTCTGATAAAGTGGGCAAAGAAATTGTCATTGTTTCTTATCAATATGCCAGTAAATTTGCCGATACTTTGGCAGGGCATTATTTTGATTGTGTGATTATTGACGAAGCTCATAAATTAAGAAATGCCCATCGTTCTAGCAGTAAAATGGGGCAAACCTTAAAAACGGCATTTAATGGGCGTAAGAAATTATTACTCACCGCCACACCGCTACAAAACAGTTTAATGGAATTATATGGTTTATCCACTTTATTGGACGATGAATTATTTGGCGATGAAAAAGGCTTTCGCCGTGAGTTTGTGGGTGGGCAAAACAATGCTGAATTAAAAACACGCCTAAAAACAGTTGTCAAACGCACTTTAAGAAAAGATGTGAGTGAATACATTCGCTATACCAAACGCCACACCATTACCCAAAACTTTTATCCCAATGACGATGAACAACAGCTTTATGAAGCCATTTCTGATTTTATTCGTAAAGAACACAGCATTGCTCTACCAAAACGCCAACGCCATTTGATTGGCTTGATTTTAAGAAAACTTTTGGCATCTAGCCCTTATGCCATTGCCGATACTTTGCAAGTGATTTTAGATAGACTGCTGGCAATTAAAAATCAATTACCGCAAAAAGATTTATTATCACAATTAGATAAAATTGAAGGAGATTTTACTCAAGAATTTGATGAATGGGAAAATGATGATGACAATCAAGATGTTTTTGATGAAACTGATGTTTCTCTTTTAAATCAAGAAATTGCTCAAATTCAATCTTTTATCAAAGCAACCAGTGCATTAAAAAATGACAGTAAAGCCCAATCCTTATTAAACGCTTTAAAAACAGGTTTTGATAAAATGCGTGAATTGGGTGCAAAACAAAAAGCCATTATTTTTACCGAAAGTGTGCGTACACCAGCCTTTTTATTTGAGTTTTTGAGTCATAATGGTTATGACAATAAAATTGTTTGTTTTTCAGGCAGCAATAATGACAAAAATAGTCAGCGAATTTACCAACAATGGAAAAACAATCCAAACAATGAACATAAAATCACAGGTTCAAAAGCAGTAGATGTTAGAAGTGCTTTAATTGATGAATTTGAAAATACCGCCCAAATTATGATTGCCACAGAATCAGCTTCCGAAGGCGTAAATTTACAATTTTGTTCTTTACTAATTAACTATGATTTGCCGTGGAATCCACAAAGGGTGGAACAAAGAATTGGACGGTGTCATCGTTATGGGCAATTATTTGATGTGGTGGTCATCAATTTTTTAAATCAAAGAAATGAAGCCGACCAACGCATTTTGCAATTATTAGATGAAAAATTCAAATTATTTGATGGCGTCTTTGGTGTATCCGATGAAATATTGGGGCGTATAGAAAATGGTATGGATTTTGAAAAACGCATTCATCAAATTTATGAAAATTGCCGTACTTCAGATGAAATCAAAACCGCTTTTGATGAATTGCAAAAAGAGTTAGAAAGCCAAATTCAAGCCAATTTAGAACGAGCTAACAGTCAAATTTTGGATTATTTTGATGAAGATGTGCAAGAAAAACTCAAATTACAATTATCACAAAGCCAAAGTCTGCTTGACAAAACCAGTCGTTATTTTTGGTGGGCAACGCTATTTGCTTTAAATGATAATGCCAATTTTGATACACAAAATCGTCAATTTTATTTACATAGACCGCCACAAGATTTTCAGGCTGGTACTTATATTTTGCAAGCCAAAAATGGGCAGCAAGGCTATGATTATCGCTTAAATCACCCATTGGGCTATTGTTTGCAAGTGTGTCAAAATACCGATACGCCAATTGCTTCTTTGATATTTGATTATGGTAATCATCACAGTAAGCTGTCCATTATTGAGCAACATCAAGGGCAATCAAGTTGGCTTTGAGTGGATAAAGTGGAGTTTTATGGCGAAAAACAAACACATGAAGAAATTGTTTTTACCGCTCAAAATACTCATAATGAATGGCTTGATGATGATTTTTGTCGCAAATTATTGAGTGTTTCAGCAACAATGGGCGAAAGCATTTCTACAATGCCCAGCCATTTGGCTGACAATGCCAAACAAGCCATCTCTGCACTCACCGCACGCCACAGCGAAAGCCAGCGTGTGTTATTAAGTCAAGAAAGCCAAAGGCTGGATAAATGGGCGGAAGATAAAATAAAGGCAAGCGAACAAGAGATTGCCGATATTGATGAGAAAATCAAACAGATCAAACGCGATAAAAATCAAGCTAGAAATTTGGAGGAATTAGCACAAATTCGTGATTATCCCATGTTAAATCGTTGGTATCTGGCTTGGGTAAATTTGCCAAATAAAACGCATCTTTACCATGTTTGCTTTGCATCAACAGCGCATGAAAGGCGCTGCCATCTTGTCTTGTGGCATTAGGTATGTAGCGACTGTAGACTTTAAAGAGCATCATGGTGTTAACATGACCCATCTGCTTAGCTATCCACTCTGGTGCCTCTCCTGCTGCAAGCCATAGCGTGGCTGCTGTATGACGTGTCTGATAGGTGCTTCTTGCTTGTAGTCTTAAAAAACCTTAAAGTAGGATGCCAGACCCTGCGATTTACATTGCGATAGCTGAGTGGTTCACCATCACGGGTGCAAAACACAAATTCAGACTTATCAAAGGTCACTTTCTTTTGTGCCAAGAGTGCCTCATACACAAATGGAGCCATGTCAATCTCACGAGAGGATTCGGTGGTCTTAGGAGGGCCCATCACACCATTGACCAGCGCCTGTCTGCTTTTGATTTGACGCTTCTCAAAGTCTACATGCTCCCATGTCAATCCATCAATTTCACTGGTTCGCATTCCTGTAAAGAATCGGACGATGTAGTAGTTTTTAAAGTCAGCTCTGATAGCACCAATAAAACGCCATACTTCATCAATACTTAGTGGCGTGATGTCACTTTTTTCAACCTTAAGCTGTCTGATGTCAACGGTAGGATCATTAAAGTTGTAGCGTTTTGACGCTTCTTTTAGTATCATGTACAAAGTTGCCATGATTGAGTTAATTCTGGTAGCTGACAGGGTGTGTTTGGTCGTTTTGTGGGTCACTTTGGCGAGAGAAGCACGAAACGCCAACACATCCGCTCTATCTATTCTTGATATGGCACGCTTATCAAAGACAGGTATTAAATACTTATTGATGATGATTCTAAGCTTTTCTTGATAAGTTGCCCGCCATTCAATACACCTTTCATTAAACCATTGCCAAACAAACTCTCCAAAGAGTGGTACGCCACTTTGTAAGTTTTGTCGTCTTTCACCCAGATCTTCAAAATAGTCAACCTTGTCGCTTTTTGGGAAATACCGCTCATAGCAAAAACTACCAAGTAATATTTCAGCCTCCATTCTCTCTAGAATCTTTGCAAGCTTCTTTCGATTGGCAGGTGTGTCGGTTAGATTGGTTTTTTCTCGGCAGCGGGTGTTCATGTAACGAAAGTCCACAACAAGAAACCCGTAGCGTTCTCTTATACTGGCCATAATGCCTCCTATTACTGTAATGCCATACAAAGTGAAGATTGATTAAAATACTCCGCCATGTCTTTTTCGATTCGCTCCCAGATGTACAGGATTTTACGACCACCAAAGGGACATATGTAATGCACACCTTCAAGCAAAACACTGTCTTTTAATTGGTTGCGAATGGTTCTCTCATCATACTTGATGCGATGGGAAAGCTCTTGAGTTGTGAGGTAGGTTTGTGTCATAATGACTCTCCATTTAAGATAAAGTTTTCATTAGTAATATCTTTATTATCACTAATGATCATATTTTATCTTATAAAATTATCATTTAAAAGTATTTTTTTATCATTTATGGGATTTTTTTTGATGATTAAGCTTAATTTACCAGTTTTATTTGCCCAAAAAGGCATACGAGTAGCCGATGCAGATCGAATGTCAAAATTAGGACGATCTACATTGTATAGAATGTACAACAACGAAGTGACTCGTATAGATTTTGAATCTCTGAATGAGCTTTGCAAGTTGTTAGACTGCACACCGGGAGACATCATTATCTATGAAAAAGATGATGAAAATGAATAAAAAATAGGCGAAATGAAAAATGAGGGTTGGTGTCAATTCAGGCTTTTTAAAAAATATGAAATTTTCACGATGGTCACGTTTTGGTCACGCAAAGCTCTAAGCACGAATCGCCTCTCTTTCCCTGAGTAATTTTTTATAAATAAATTTTTATTATAACCCATTGAATTTAAACAATAAAAAAGCCTAAATCTTTCGATTTAGGCTTTTTAGAATTTGGAGCGGGAAACGAGATTCGAACTCGCGACCCCAACCTTGGCAAGGTTGTGCTCTACCAACTGAGCTATTCCCGCATGAGTTAAGTGTTGCAATTTGGAGCGGGAAACGAGATTCGAACTCGCGACCCCAACCTTGGCAAGGTTGTGCTCTACCAACTGAGCTATTCCCGCAATTTAGTTTAACAAACTATTAAATCTAACAATCATTGTATGGGTGCGTATTATATAGATTTTTATTTTGTTGTCAATATATTTTTTTAAAAATATTTAAATTTTTCAAAAATATTATGGCGATTGCTTAATTGTTTATCTAGCAGTTGAAAAATACCATCAATAAGACGACCCCATCTTACTGATGGCAGTCCAAAAAAATACCAATTTCACCAAAATATACAAATAATTCGCCAAAAATGGCAGAAATTAAGGTATCATAAGCCACCAAAAACAACCGCATAGCCAGTCTAGTAAAGAGAAGTCCATGACCGACCATCGCCAGTCTAAAGACACTATTTTTAACCTGCCAAACAATCTCACCATCGCCCGCATTGTCATGATTCCGCTATTCATTGCCATTGCTTATTGGCCACCTGCACTGGGTATCGGTGTACCTGCCATCACCAATAACGCCATCGCACGGCTTGGTATGCTAGAATATAGCGACAGCATGCTTCGTCATTTTTTATTGACCTTCGTTTTTATTTTGGCAGCGATTACCGATTGGCTTGATGGCTATTTGGCACGCAAGATGAATATTACCTCAGCATTTGGTCGGTTTTTGGACCCCGTGGCAGACAAACTCATGGTGGCAGCCGCCCTTGTTATCTTGGTGCAATGGCACGCCAACATCGTTATGGCAACTTGTGCGATTGTCATCATCTCTCGTGAGATTGCAGTATCTGCACTGCGTGAATGGATGGCAGAGCTTGGAGCAAGAACAAGTGTCGCTGTGTCTTATGTAGGTAAACTAAAAACCACATTCCAAATGATAGCCATCTCAGTACTACTCCTAAATTGGCAAAGCCTAGAACTCATTGGTTATGTACTTATGGTGATTGCAGTCGTGCTAACCTTATGGTCAATGATGATCTATTTAAAGGCGACATGGCCCTATCTCAAACAGCCCTGATACTACCAACTCAAGCCCAAAAATATCAAAAACCCATCTGCTATTTGATGGGTTCTTTATTTTAGTTGCCCATCACAATAACTTAGTCGTACTCACTACGCTGCCAGCCGTATAGACCAACAATGGCGTTAATCTGATAAATCACTGTCTGAATGGCAAAAATAATATTACCCGACATGATATTGACAATCAGCCACACAAAATTCACCAAAATCCACAGCCACCAGTTAAATGAATATCGCAAAATCATCGCCACTTGTGCTGTGATGGACAACACAAAAGCAGCCACATTTATCCAAAAGAAACTGATCACACCCAAAAACCTACTGCCATCATCTTCAACGATGCCATAGCCTTGGGCAACAAGCCACTCATTGATAATCGGAAATAACATCAAGCCTGCAGCGATAAATACCGCCGTGATACTCCAAATGTATTTATTAGAAGACTTTGGCAACATCTCACCATCATCATTGGTGTATGCACACCAGTTAATCATACCGTAAGTGTGCGTAAAAAAGTTAAAAATAGGAGCAAGCATCAGACCAACCGCCCCTGCTGTACCCTGCACCACAACCTCTCCTGCTGTGGCAAGCATACCAAAGCCATTGCCCACGAAATTTTTGCGAAATGATAAACCCAACACGCAAATTAGTCCAACAACAGATACGCCAAGATAAAACCAATCCAAAGTAGTTCGCTCTGTCGTTAGCCAAAAGCCTGCGAACAATGCACACACACCACAGACGAACCAACCAACTATCCAAGCTGTCGCCCATTTGTCCAATAAATTATCTAAAAATTGAATACGCATCTATTACCCTTAATAAGTTTTGTTTTTTAAAATATCATTGATGATTTCTGCCGTTTTTAAATATCTTTGATGGTAATCATCGCTATCAATGACATATAAAGTTCTGTCATAAGTGGCGTATTTATCCAACAACCTTTGGGCAAAAACACTTCGTTGATTACCAAGTCGCCTCATGCCATCAGCAACCCATTTGACATTATTATCCAAATAAATGGTATGGGTTATTTGAAAAGGGTTGTTGTCATCATAAAACTCATCAATAAAGGCATTAACGACAGGGTGGGTTTTGTTTTCATAAACCTCACAAAAAACCTGCGTGGTAATAAAATCGGTATCAATAAGCGTCAAAGCACTTTGGCAGGACTGATAAATAGCAGTGGCATGATTGGTTGCGATGGCAGTATAATCACTGTATTGCAAACCCACTTCTGTTCCACCAAGATGCGTACCTGCATAAAGTCGCCCCATCTCTGGCACAACATCTGCCCCAAAATGCCCTGCTAATTTGCCAATCAGCGTGGTTTTGCCAGAGCTTTCTCCACCAACAATGGCGATTTTGGTGCTATAAAAATAACGACAAGCAGGGGCAAGCGTCTCAAAGTGGATCGTAGTTGGGGTGATATTATCAAAGAGCTGAGGACGGTCAAGGTTTAACACTTGACAAATGGCATCTGTATCAGCATTGGTCAAATTCAGACTTGCTAGTGTGTGAATGTGAATAAAACCCAAACCCTGATAGGATACTTGTAGCCAGCGGGCGGTGTCTTGAGCGGTAACGGTGGCGTGATTGGGAGCTAAAGCAACGATGTGTAAGGCATCAACCTTGCCTGCTAAGTCATTGATGAATTGTAGATGAGATTGGGTCAATGGGGCAAATCGCCCAATAAGAAGTCCATGTGCTGTCATAATATAATGTCATTGGTGAAGTTGGGTATGAATTTTGTAACAATAGGCGAATATACCCCAAATCGGCTTGTAAAGTGTATGGATTAACCGCATTGTATTATACAGACAATTCGCTAATTTAACAAAATAAATAAGGTTTTTATGGCACAATTGATTAAATCGCATCGTTTACATCGTCTGCATCGCTCAAAAAAGAACCGCCTGCTCGCTGGAGTGCTGGGTGGATTGGCAGAGTATCTAGGTTGGAAGCCTACCCATATTCGGCTTTTATTTTGGGCAATCATCATTTTTAGTGCAGGTGTTACTTTGCCAATGGCGACACTTACCTATCTATTGATGTGGCTGGTCATGCCCGAAGCGACTGCCAGCTCCTACGCCATAGAGCATCAGCCTTATTGATGCTTGATCAAATAAAAAAGTTGCCCTATCATAAGGCAACTTTTTTATTGATAATATCATTCCCAAAACTATTCGAGTCTTTTAATTTTCAGCGTCCAAATATGATTGCCAAAAGCACTAAATGCCACCAAAACCGCCATACCAATAGCGAACAAGGCAACAAGAAAAGTATCAGAAATGCTTGTAATCCCCAGCATTCTTAAAATCAGCCTTACCAACAGCGACACACCTGCAAAGTAAGCAAAACTTCGCCAAATTGAAAATTTAGATTCGCAAGTTGGACAGCTAAAAATGGCGTATTTACCAATGCTTAGATGGTAATCACATTGGCTTTGACATTCATGGCACTGATGCTTGGGTGGGTTTAGTAGTAGATTGCTCACAATCATTCCTCCTGCATTGCTTATCTTGACATTAAATTGATTGCGTTTCATGGCTATCTAAATAGACCGTTTTCCATATATTCTATCCTAGGCGGAATTTGGCATCCTGTCCGACATTCTCTACGCCATTCCTTATATTGTTGCTCACTGTCTCTAATCTTTCTCTCTTCTTTTTGCTCATCCCATCTTTCTTTTTGTCGCTCAACGAAATGCTTGCCAACTCCATAGGTAGTATCTACAATTTCATAACCCATACCAAAATGCCTTATTAGCTGTCCAATACCAGCAGCTTGGCTGGGTTCTTGATAACCGACTGCCCCACTCAATCTTTCCTTTGCAAACGCATCATTACCCTCACCGAAAAATCGGTCGTTATAACCTCCAATATTTTGAACGCCACCAATACCAATGGTATGTTATCTGATGCAAATGGGATTGTCAAAGATGAGATGGTAGTACTTGAATTATCGCTCAAGACAGAAGAGTCCGCATAAGATGTATTATAAAACAACATGCCAAATAGAGCGATTGAAACTAAACTTAATGTTTTTTTCATACTTCATCCTTTGATAAAAACATTAGCTTATAACAGCAAATTTTAGTTTGCTAAGCAAACAAGGTTGTATTTGCAGCACCTAAAAAATCCATTTGTCTGTTCAATAATAATACCTACCAATAAAAAAATCAATCAAATTTTTAGAGATTTTCAGCATCATCCAAACAGCCTCATTTACCAAAAAGCGGTTGCTAATTTTACCGCTTTTGTGTACAGTAATAAGTTTTTTAATCAAATTATTTTTTACCAATTATTGGGTACTATTTATCATGACTTTCCAACAAATCATTCTAACTCTTCAAAACTACTGGGCAGAAAAAGGCTGTGTAATCTTACAGCCTTATGATATGGAAATGGGTGCAGGGACTTTTCACACCGCCACCTTTTTGCGTGCATTAACTCCCGAAAAATGGAACGCTGCCTATGTTCAGCCTTCTCGCCGCCCCACCGATGGTCGTTATGGCGAAAATCCCAACCGCCTACAACATTACTATCAGTTTCAAGTCATTCTAAAACCCAATCCTGCCAATATTCAAGAGCTGTATTTAGGTTCGTTAAAGGCTTTGGGGATTGATACCCTTACTCACGATGTGCGTTTTGTAGAAGACAACTGGGAATCACCAACTTTAGGAGCATGGGGGCTAGGCTGGGAAGTGTGGCTAAATGGCATGGAAGTTACCCAGTTTACCTATTTTCAACAGGTGGGTGGCATTGAGTGCTTTCCTGTAACAGGCGAGATTACCTATGGACTTGAACGCCTTGCCATGTACATTCAAGGCGTAGATAGCGTCTATGATTTGGTATGGACAGACGGTGAATTTGGCAAGGTTACTTATGGCGATGTTTTTCATCAAAATGAAGTAGAGCAGTCCACTTATAACTTTGAATATGCCGATGTGGATAAATTGTTTGAACTATTTGATTTTTATGAAAAAGAAGCTGACCGCTTGGTGGGTGTCAACTTACCACTGCCTGCCTATGAGATGGTGTTAAAGGCAAGCCACAGTTTTAACCTGCTTGACGCTCGTGGGGCAATATCGGTTACCGAACGCCAAAGATTTATTCTAAGAGTACGCACACTGGCTCGTAAAGTAGCAGAAAGCTACACGATAGCTCGTGCCAAATTGGGCTTTCCACTTGCCGATGAAGAGCATAGAAAGGAAGCATTGGAGAAGTGGTTGCCAACGGAAAATAACGAATGAATATGTAAAAGGAAAAACGATGAGTACCGCATCCTTTGACAAACAATTTATTGTGCGTGATGAACAAGCGATTGAACAGTTTTTGCATGACTTACAAAATGCCAAGCCAAGACCTATGCCGTCTGTTAGAAAAGAACAACTAAGCGTTGATAAATTTTTGTAAATTTTAGAAAAACGCTTAGCAAATAAATCACAATAAACCCAATTTGTCAGATATAAGTAAAAAAGGTCAAACAATGAACACAATCTTATTTGAACTTGGCTGTGAAGAATTACCGCCAAAATCCCTAAAAAACCTAGAAGCCGCCTTGAAAGCAAGCCTTGAAAAATCGCTTGCAGATACTCAAATTGCCTTTGATGGCATCAAAAGTTATGCTAGTCCACGCCGTTTGGCGGTGCAGATTTTTAATGTAGGGGAGGTTACTCCTGACAAAACCGAAATCAAAAAAGGACCGGCACTCAAATCCGCTTTTAATGAGACAGGCGAGCTAACAAAAGCAGGTCAAGGCTTTTTACAAGGGCTTAATGCAAATGGTCTAAACCTTAGCAAGGATGATTTAATCACCTTATCTGACAAAAAAGGCGAATACATCGGCTACGAGCTGACAGTCAAAGGCGAAAGAATAGATGAGTTATTACCACGCCTTATCCAAAAAGCCTTAGATGATTTACCGATTGCCAAGCGGATGCGAAGCGGTGCTGATAAGCACGAGTTTGTACGACCTGTCAAATGGGTGGTGCTGATGCGTGATGATGTGGTGATTGACGCCACCATTCAAGGGTTAAAAACAGACAACAAAACCTGCGGACACCGCTTTCATGCTCCTGATTTTGTGGAGATTGCTCGTGCTGATGAATACGAAAGCGTACTTGAAGCTGGCTATGTCATCGCTGATTTTGCCAAACGCCAAGACAAGATTAGCAAGCAAGTTGCCCGCCTTGCCGATGAAGTGGGGGCGGATGCCATCGTGCCTAGCGACCTATTGGATGAAGTAACCGCCCTTGTGGATTACCCTGTGGCATTACGAGCGACTTTCCCAGAGCGATTCTTGGCAGTACCGCAAGAGGCTTTGATTAGCACCATGCAAGCTGACCAAAAATATTTTTGCCTAACCAAAGATGGTAAATTACAGCCTTATTTTATCTTTATTAGTAATATTGACAGCAAAGATAAATCTGCGGTAATTTTGGGCAATGAAAAAGTCGTCCGACCACGCTTATCAGATGCTGAGTTTTTCTTTTTGCAAGACCAAAAGCAACCCCTATTTGCATTATCCGACAACCTAAAAACTCGTGTCTTTCAAGAAAAACTTGGCACAATTTGGGAAAAGTGCGAACGCATTGCCAAGCTATCTGCCTTTATCGCCATACAAATCGGTGCTGATGTGGATAATGCTACTCGTGCAGCTCTTTTGTCAAAATGCGATTTGGCAAGCACACTCGTTGGCGAATTTCCAGAATTACAAGGCATTGCAGGCACTTATTACGCTCGCATTAGTGGTGAGCCTAGCGATGTGGCAGATGCGATTGGCGAGCAGTACCTGCCTAAGTTTGCAGGCGATGAGCTGCCAAAAACCAGCATTGGTTTATGCTTAGCACTTGCCGACCGCTTAGATACATTGGTGGGGATTTTTGGCATCAATCAAGCACCAACAGGCTCAAAAGATCCGTTTAGTCTTCGCCGTGCTAGCATCGGCGTGCTTAGAATTTTGATTGAAAAGAAATTACCGCTGAATTTGACCAAATTAATTGAACAAACAATTTTGGGTTATGATGGCAAATTAGATAATGCAACAAAAACCCTGACCGATGTCATGGAGTTTATCCAAGCTCGCTATCGTCCAATGTACGAAGACAAAGGCGTAACGGTGGATACGATTTTGGCGGTGCAGGCGATTAATCCGCATATACCCCTTGATTTTGATGAACGCATTTGGGCGGTAGAGAACTTTAAGAACGAGCCGTCTGCCAAAACTTTGGCACAAAATAACAAGCGAGTGGGCAATATTTTGGCAAAAGCTGATGGTGAGATTAAGGCGGATATTGACGACAGTTTACTATGCGAACCTGCCGAAAAGACATTGTTTATCGCCCTTACCAATGCCCAAAATGCGTGCCAACCCCTATTAGGCAAGGCTGATTACCAAGGTATTTTAAAAACTTTGGTGAGTCTTGATGTGCCACTCACTGAATTTTTTGATACGGTGATGGTCAATGCTGATGATACGGCACTAAAAAACAACCGCCTTGCCTTGTTAAAGCAAGTGCGTGAACTGTTTTTGAGTGTGGCGGATGTGGGTGAGCTTGCCGTCTAATAGCACTCACCACATAAAAAAGCCCTACTTGATAACAGGGCTTTTTTATGGTGTATTTTAAGAAAGTTTTTTGATAGAAAAACCAAGTTCGGTCATTTGCGATTCTTGCTCAAGCGGTGCAAGACTTGCTTTTGTGCATGGTTTATCTTTTAGATAAATGCGAGCCACTCGTTTTAAGTCATCGATACCGACTGATAAAATCTTAGCACGCAAGCTCTGCTGATAATCCTTATCTCTGCCGTGTAATATGGCAAAACAGGATTTGACCGCCTCGCCTGCTGGTGAACCTGGCTTATCCATACCTGCAATAATGCCCAAAATCGCCTCCTCTAGTTGCTCATTTTGATGCTCATTGTCAAGTAACCAGTCAATGCTATTGGTAAAATGCTCAAAAGTTGCTGCACAGTTTGGGTCTCTATAACTAAAGAACTTAAAGGCAGCGGCATTGCCATCAAAGGTCGCTCCACCGCCATACGCACCACCTTTCTCACGAATGGCAGTATGCAGATATCCATTACGCAAAAACAACGCCAACACCATAAGTGCGGCCGCATCAGGACCATCTGAAGTGGTGGCAGCATAGGCAGCGGCATTGTGGTAAACATTGGTTGAAATAAGCCAAGCAATGTCCTCATCATCACCCTGCTTAGCAATATCCGCCAGCTCATCAAAAATAATCGGTGCTAAAGTGGGCGTAGCATCCAATGGCTTGGTATGAAGCGTACTTACTATCTTGCCTTTTAAAACATCGGAAGCTTCAGCTTCACAGACCAAAATCACATCTTTAGGCAAGGCGGTGATGCGTGCGTGCAAGGCTGCCAATCGTGCTGATAAAATTGACCATTTTTCATCACCGCTTTCTGCTAAAAACGCCTTTAATACAGACAATGCAGGTAGCCCAGAGTAAGCATATTCAATCTTAGCAAGCTGACTCATGTTGCGACTGGCGGTTTGCATCGCATAGGCATGACCCGCTCCAGTCAAGCGAGATTGCCAACTGGTCTGTTTTTGTTGTAGTAATTCACGAATGCGATCTGATTCACCAAAAATCGTCTCATCGAGCACCTGACTGACCAAATCAATCGCCTCAAGTTTTCGGTTCAATGCTCGGGTTGCCACCACAAAATAACTACTCATCTTGTCTTTGTCTGCCACATCGGTACGCTGACTGATGCGTGCTGTTACGCCTGACGAATGGGCTGCTTGCACTGCCTGAAATGCTCTGGCATCATATTGAGTTGTACCCACTTCTGATAGCAAGGTTAGATAAATTGGCAATAATGGATCGCCCAAAATCTCATCAGCATACCCACCAAGCTCTGACACCACTTGATAATAATAAAGCCCATTCGTACCTGCATGATATTCATACAAAGTACGCATTTCACCATCTAAAGCAATGGGTTGCTTATTAGCATGAACAAATGCGATATCACTTGGCACATCTGATAAATCTACTTTTGGCAACAAATCAACATCATCCGCCATCGCTTGGCGAGCTTGTAAGTCCATCATGCGTTGGCGAATATCTGCCTTATCTTCATCAGTTAATGACCGATCAAGTGCATCTATTGTCGCCTGCTCTTTATCAATGAGTGCTTGCGCCTTATCCTTGTCAGGTGATAAAGTCAAACGCACTCGGTGAGGGTTGTCAATTAAGTGTTTTTGGATGAGTGATGGCACAAAACTTGGGTCTGTCGCCTGTTGTCTTAACCAGTTTAGATGCTCGTCAATCTGCCAAACATCTAAAGGATCGCCATCATGCACCACTGTGCTAAACGCCTCAAGCATGAGTGTTAGCCCATAAGGCATACTATCGCCACCAATGTGTCGTTGGTCCAGCTCTATTTGATGTAGCACCGTTTCGATTGTCTCAAGATTCACACCATCTGCGACCACCTGCTGTAGCAGACCTAAGATGCCCGCCTCCACATCATCAGCATAATCAACATCCGAACCACGCACCCCTGCATAAAACACCATCTCATAATGACTGTCATCCAATCCTAGCAGTGGGCTAGGAGCGGTTGCATGGGCATAACTTTCTAGGTAGGCACGCAGCGGCGAGCCTGAATGCTCAATAAGCACCCCTTCCATTAGACGCATTGCCAAGCGTTCTTTTGGATCTTTGATACTAGGAAGTAGCCAAGACAGCACATGATGGGTTTTTTGTCCGCCATTATCATCAGCGGTATAAGTATCAAAAACTCTTACTGGCTCATCTAGTCGCTGTTCAAGCACAGAAGCGAATTTTTTGCCAATCTTAGGGCGACTGACATCATCAAATCGCACCAGTACATTCTTTTGTAGATGCTCTTGGATTTGGACTGCCTCAATGTTACCAAAGCTCATCACAATGGCATTTGATGGGTGATAATGTGCCTGATGAAATTTTAACAAATCCTCATGGGTTAGCTTGATGATATGCTCTGGATCGCCACCTGAATTATAATGATAGGTAGTTGTTGGGAATAGATGCGGTGTCAAAGCGTAGTATAATTGATCAATCTCACCACTCATCGCTCCTTTCATCTCATTAAAAACAATGCCGTGGTACTCAGGCTTTCCGTCATCATTGATCTCAACACGAATACCCTCTTGGGCAAAATCCAGTTCATGAATATTTGGAAAAAAACACGCATCAGCATAGACGGACAATAGATTAAAAAAATCATTCTTGTTCTGTGTCGCAAAAGGGTAAACCGTCCAATCTGCCGCCGTCATCGCATTCATAAAAGTCTGCAATGAACGCTTAATCATGCTAAAAAACGGATCTCTGACAGGATATTTTTCACTACCGCATAAAACCACATGCTCCAAGATATGGGCTTCGCCACGAGAAGTCATTGGTTGGGTAGCAAAGCCAATCATCAAAGCATTTTCATCATTTTGACAAGCAAGATGAAAATGCACCAGCCCTGTCTCTTTATGGCGATAATGCTCAACATCAATATCTAAGGCTTCGATTTTTGTGGTGCCAAGCCATTCAAAGGCTGGGCTTGGGTGTTGTTTAGGGGTATTGTCGGATTTGGTGGTTATCATGATTAATTCCTTGCTTTTATTATCTTAAGTTGCTTAAAAAATTGGTTACCAATTTACTGGTGAAACGATAAAAATAGCAGTAAAAAGCCATAGTTTAGCATAATTTAACCCAAAAAATGAATGCTTGCATGGTCTTATTGATATACATTTAAACATTTCAATCTTTGAATCATGAATAAAAACGCAATTAAAAAATCGCAAGTCTAAAACCTGCGATTTTTTTTAATTAACTGCTTTTGGTATGACTGGTTGTGTCTAGGTTAGTCATCAAATTTACTTGAGATGACTTTGCCTGACTTAGCATCAACTTTGACATCATACTCACCTTGTGCAGTTATTATCTCTACATCAAAATGAGCACCGTACATTCTGTCATGGTCAAATTCAACTTGCTTAACAGCAGTGCCTTTAACATGAGCTTTGGCAATCTCGCCTGCTTTGGCGTGTGAGATATATTGAGCTTTATTTTGTTGATAGATGCGTCTGTCTTCATCAGCTGATGCAGTCGCAGTAAACGACATGGCAAATACTGATAATGCTAAGGTTGATATGATACGCTTCATCATCAAACTCTCCTTAAGACTAAGATTAACTTAAAAATTTATGCAGTTACAATAACAGCTTCACCCATCAAAGTCCATTATTTTTTCTTGTTATCTTGATTATATTAATAATTTGTTTTATTTATGCAATACTTCAAATACTTTTTTTACCCAATCTTGATAAATTCTCATAAAAAATTAACCCAATCTAAAAAATATCAAATGACACTCTGCATTGATTTTACTCCATCAATAAACCTGATCAAACAGCACCTGTCTTAACTCAGCATCACTTTTGCGATACAAATCAGCCCGCCTAACAACATAAAACAAAATACCAAGTAGCACCCATAGCACCAGCATATATCGTGATGGCAGGCTAAGAGCACCAGCTGAGTTCGGCAATAGCAACAATAATAAAAACCCTACCGAGATGACCATGCCTAAGATACCAATAATCCTTTGTGCATTGCTCTTTTGTTGAACGCTCATACCAAATACCGCCCCATCACGACCCAATTTATAAGCACAGGCACAAGTATAAAAAAAGGTAACAGCAATACCAACGCTGGTCATATCCACAATCCAAAGCAGTGCCGCACGACCAAACCAAGGACTAATCAGGCAGACTGCCATGACAACATAAAACGCATAAGATGGCGTGCCGTATATGGAGTGAAGTCGCCCAAGTGATGCAGGTAGCATCTGACTGCGACTTAAGGTCAAGATAACACGACTTGCCGCCACATAAAAACCATTCAAACCCGTCAAAACACCCATGCTAACCGACAAAACCATCAGCACCAAACCAAACCTACCCATCACCGATGAGATGGCATGACCTATCTCCCATGAACTACCAGCAAATGACGCCATCTGCCCACCTAAGGCGAATGCCGCCGACAAGATAACCGCCACATACAAAAAACTGGCACTGACAATACTGCCAACAAGCAGTCTCATGATTTTGTTTGCAGAAAAACGAAACTCGCCTGCCAGTTGTGGAATGCCATCAAAACCCACATACGCCCACGGTGCAAAAGCAACAATCGCCCCCACTGCCGACCAAAACCCCACACCATCAGGTGGTAGTAGCGGTAGTCGTTCTTGATGTGTAACATAATGGATACCAGTACCAAACAGCACAGTTGCCACCGCCAAAAGCATCAGCACGACCGCCAAGACCTGCACCCGTCCAGAGATAGCGGTATTTTTTATATTCAAGTAAGCAAATCCCACCAAAAACAGTGATGCCACCAAGACTTCAGGAGCATAGACGGTCCAACCTGAAATTTCATATAACGCACCTTGCATCATCATATCAGGAATAACAAGTCTTAATACCAAAGTAACCGCTGACGCATTCAGGGCGATGATACCCATATAGCCAAGCATGAGTGCCCATCCTGCAATAAAGCCATGCACTCTCCCAAAAGTCGCTAAAGCAAAAGCAATGCCACCGCCTGTTACAGGCAAAGACCTAGTGGCATAACCATAGTTGATGGCAATCACACCAACAAGCAGTGTCCCAATCACAAAGCCTGCAACAACCGCAATCAGTCCTGATGATAAAAGCCATTCGTAAGGCAGTACAAAAGCACCCCAACCAACCGCAGAGCCTACCGCCATGGCATAGACCCAACTGGCTTTAAATCCTTGATTTGATGTTTTATGAGATTGACCAGAACCACTCATCGCTTATCCTTAGTGCATTATCACAGATTTTTTAGCTGATAACATGGTTAGTTAATCACATAGTAAGGCTCATCGCCATTGATGGTAGCACGGTGCATGATACGATGGGCATCACCATAATCAAACAATGCCTTATGCTGTGTACAACGGTTATCCCAAATAGCAACATCGCCTTCTTGCCATTGCCAACGCAGATGAAACTCTTCTTTGACAGCGTGCTGTGTTAAAAAATCTAACAGCTCCTTACCCTCTTCTTCTGGCAAATCGTTAATCTTAGCGGTAAAACCCTCGCTCACAAACAAAATTGGCTTGCCTGTGTCAGGGTGGGTACGCACCACAGGATGTACCACCGGTGGGTTGTTATGATAAATCTCCTCTAAACGGACTTTTTCTGCTTCACTCACACCACCAAAACGCTCTTTTGGAAATGACAGGCGAATATCGTGTAGTGCGGTCAAGCCTTTGATTTTTTCTTGGATATCACCGCTTAGTGCTTCAAATGCTGCCGTTGCACTTGCCCATAGGGTATCACCACCTGATGGTGGGATTTTGACCGCTCTTAGTACACAGCCTAGTGGTGGCGTCTTACTAAAAGTAACATCAGTATGCCAAAGCTCATTGTCTTTTAGGTCGGTCTGATGGCTGTCTAGCACGATGACTTCAGGCACATTTGGCACAGTTGGAAAGACTGGATGAATATGTAAACTACCAAATGATTTGGCAAGATTGACTTGTGCGTCAGTTGTCAAATCCTGATTGCGAAAGAAAATTACCTGATGATCCAACAAAGCCTGCTTAATCTGAGCAAATGCTTCATCGGTTAGCTCGTTTAGATTCACGCCCTCAATGATGGCACCGATGGTTTGTTTGATAGGCTTGATGATTAGGGTCTGTGCTGTCATATGAAATCCTTGAAAATAACAACCAAAAAACTAACAAATCATGAAAAATATATAATCATAAGAAATGATTGACTCAATTATATTAGTGATAAATCATCAAAATTTAAAACACCAAAAAAGAATTAGTTAAGTAATTATCCGCATAAGTATGGCAAAATCATTCAAGTAGTCAAAAATTCATTTTTAATAGAATTTAGCTGACGGTGGTCAGGTTTTTTGTTATACTAAAATTGTACTAATAAGATAATCCTTTCATTAACGATAAATCATTCACCTTGAGCATCTGCTCATCAACCACAGGAGAGTCGTAATGTATCAACATGTTTTACTGGTAACGGATTTAAGAGATAATACAGACTTGGTTGCTACCAAGGCAAAATGGATTTTGGACGCATCGCCAAACGCCCAACTGTCTGTACTGCACATTGTCGAAGAGACCATGTTTGGCTTTGGCTATGAGCTGATACCGGCATCGGCACTGCACGAAGAGATTGATAATAAACGCTGTCAAGAAGCACGCATCCGCCTTGCCCAAGTGCTAGCCAGAAACAGCCTTCACGCCCATAATGTTAAAATAAAAACCGCCATCTCAGGACGCAAAGGCATCGTGGATTACTGTAAAAATAACGCCATTGACCTTGTGGTCATCGGTCGCCATAAACGCACAGGGCTATCGGCATGGTTGGCAGGAGCGACTGCTGATAGCATCTTACCTGATGTTGATAGCGACTTGCTTGTCGTACAGTTGGCCACTGAGTAAGTTTTTCATCTTTTATTCAGATTAAAGATGAAAAACTATCATGCACACAACCCCTTGATGATGAGTGCATTGGGCGTGATTGCCCTATTTTATTGACTGTCTTATCATTTTTACACTAAACTTAGGAACATCATGTTTGATATTGTTGCCATAGGTAATGCCCTAGTGGATACCGAATTTAAAATCAGTAACGAAACCCTAACCGCCACCACCTTAACTCGTGGCAATATGACACTTGCCGAATCAGACACCCAAAACACTCTATTTGCCACACTCGCTCAAGCAGGCGACCACCCTGTCAAACAAGCAGGCGGTGGATCGGCCGCCAACAGCATGGTGGCATTTGCCTCTTTAGGTGGTCGTGCATTTTATAACTGCCGAGTGGGTGGCGATGACATGGGCGATTTTTATTTATCCGACCTTGAGCAATCAGGCGTTACCACCGATGCCAGTGTTGCCATCGATACCAACGGCACAACAGGCTCGTGCGTGGTACTGGTTACACCAGATGGCGAACGCACCATGCAGACACATCTAGGCACAAGCAGTCAGATTAACAAGACAAATATCAATCCCAACGCCCTACAAGGGGCAAAGTGGCTTTACTTAGAAGGCTATCTTGCCATGTCGCCATCCATCACGGACGGTATCGCAAGCCTACGCCAGCAAGCAAAAGAGCAAGGTGTCAAAGTGGCCGTCAGTTTTGCCGACCCTGCAGTGGTCAAATTCGCCAAAGATGGGTTAGATGGCATGCTTTTAGGCGGTGTTGATGCCATCTTTTGCAACAGCGAAGAAGCCATACTCTACACAGGTGCAACCAGCCAAGAGACAGCCATTCAAGCTTTAGGCAAATTTGCCGATTTGGTAGTCATTACCAATGGCAACAAACCAACGCTCATCGCCCAATCTGGCAACATACTTAGCGTACCATCACTATCAATCGATAGCCCCATTGATACCAATGGTGCAGGCGATAACTATGCAGGAGCTTTCTTATACGCATTGACCAACGGTCATTCATTAGAACAATGTGGACAACTTGCCACCCATGTTGCAGGTCGCATCGTCATGCAGTTCGGTCCTCGCCTATCTACCCAAGAGTACCAGTCCATTAAAGCCCAGATTTTAGGCTGATGACAAATATCACCAAAAAAAAATGACAAACTTTTGATTTTAGATGGCTTTTGATGAATATAAAAATGGGAGTAAGTACTTACTCCCATTCATCACTCTAAAGCGTTTGAATGATTGTAAATTATTTATAATACGCATTATCCAAGATGCTATGGTCGGTATCATCCACCACTTGGGTTAGCTCTGGGATTGATTGCTTTAGTTGCACTTCTACGCCCTGACGCAAGGTAACATCCACCGCTGAACAGCCTTGGCAGCCACCACCGAATTTCAGCACCGCTGTCAAGCCTGCTTCATCTTCAATCAAATCTACCAACTCTACCATACCGCCATGACTGGCAAGGTTTGGGTTAATCTCTGATTGTAGGACATAATTGATGCGCTCCTCAACACTGGCATCAGCACCGACTTGCGGTACTTTTGAATTTGGTGCACGGAAAGTTAACTGCCCGCCAAAGCGGTCTTTATTATAATCAATGACTGCATCATGTAGGTAAGGAATGCTTGGTGCGTCAATATGGGCAATGAATGCCTCAAACAAAATCTGCAAATCCGATTCATCAACCTCATCAGGCTGGCAATAACTCATACAGCATTCCGCACGAGGCGTACCAGGATACTCTACAAAGATACGCACACCAATGCCTTCAACTTCTTGTTTAGCAAGTAGCTCGGCAAGATAACCTTGTGCCGATGGCGTGATGATGATATTGCTACTTAATGGGGTATCTTGGGTGTCTTCTTGAATATCGCTCATGACTGTTCTCTGTATTGATATAAAAATGAGTTGATTGAGAAACCTAAAAAAGCTTAGACAAGTTGTCAATAATGATAATCTTGACCAAATCAGTCGGTTTATTGCCATTTATATGGTAACATAAAAGGACTTTATCAAGGTGGCTTGATAAACTTTTTTCTCATTTTATGGATTTTTCTGCTATTATTGAGTGGTTTTATGGCTGACGATAGGTATAATATATGACTGACACGAATGACGAATTTGACCATTTGGTTTTTATTGGACGATTTCAACCCTTTCATCATGGGCATGAATTTGTCGTTAAAAAAGCATTGAGCAAAGCTCGGCAAGTCATCATGCTCATCGGCTCTGCCAACAGTCCACGCACCATCAAAAACCCCTTTACTTTTGAGGAGCGTACCCAGATGATACTCAGTGCATTCGATGATACTGACCGCAAAAGAATCCACTGCCTACCCATTGATGACACACTGTACAATGACCACAAATGGTTACAAAATATCCAGACTGCCATCGTGCACACCACAGAAGCGAACGCACGCATCGGCATCATCGGACACAATAAAGATGACAGTTCGTATTATTTATCGCTATTTCCAAATTGGGGAGCGATTGAACTTCCTAGCTTTGAGAATTTATCCGCCACACCACTTAGGAAGCTGTACTTCGCCGATGGTATCATTGATAAGCGTATGCCTGATGCCTCTTGGCAGTTTTTACAGGCATTTAAGCATACAACAAGCTATGTTAAGCTATATGATGAATACCACCATATTCAAGCATTTAAGAAACAATGGCAAAACACCCCATATCCACCCATCTTTACCACCGCTGATGCCCTAATCGTGCAATCAGGACACATTTTGCTCGTTGAGCGTGGAGGTGAATACGGCAATGGGCTATGGGCATTACCTGGGGGATTTTTGGACATTAACGAGCGTTTGATTGATTGTGTGTTGCGTGAACTATCTGAAGAAACTGGACTAAGTATTAACCACAACACCCTAAAATCTCGCCATACTTTTGATGCACCTGACCGCTCTTTACGAGGTCGCACGATTACCACAGTATTTCATTTTGAATTGACAGGCAATGACCTACCCACCGTCAAAGCAGGCGATGATGCCAAAGGCGTGTTTTGGCTGCCCATTCATGCTCTAGATGGCAAAAAAATGTTTGAAGATCACTATAGTATCATCACCAACATTTTAGGAATTTAACTCTCAAGTTTTAATACGATAAACTTTAATACGACAGTTATAATTAAAAAGACAGCCTAAACAGCTGTCTTTTTAATTATACACACCATTGGTTATCCAATCAGTTAAAATACCATCTCCACACGCCCAAACACACCGACACGATGGTCTTTATTTTCAGACTTATTATTATAATAGCTAACATCACCTTGTAAGAACAGCCATTTACGCCATACAGGCTGACGATAGCTGGCATAAGGACCATAGACATTTAGGCTGACTTTTTTATTTTCGATATGACCACCTGCATAAATGCCGTAGCTAAATTCACGCTGACCGTGCTTGGCTGACCAATGATGTTGCTGATAAAAACTATTTGCCCAGTTTAAATCCTCAACATCTTGATGGGTGTAATGCAAATGCGTACGGTTAATGAGAGTACGACTGTCTGATTGCGGTTGGCTAAATTCCAAAGTCGTCCGCCCATAGTGTTCGCTTTTTGAGCCATAGCGGTACATCTGCTCAAAATAGGCATTGACTCCTTGTGATAGCTCCCATCGCTTACCTGCACGCATTTTTAGATAAACATCATCAGAACGCACACCCAAATCAATGTCAGTCTCAATATTTTTGTTTTCTTGGAATTTTGACCATCTAATCCCAAGCGATGAGTTCTCTTGTCGGCTTTGGCGTCTGTCAAACCGCCGATTGGTGCGAGTGATTGCACGCCCATCATTATGCATACCACCTTTGGTATCGGTATCCAAATTATCATCACCAAAGACGACACTCAGCCGATTCTCTAGGGTAGGCAGTTTTAATTTGCCACGAACACGGGGTTTGATGGCTGTGCCATCATACTCATCCCAATGTATATCAGCCATCACTCTTAATGATGCATAGGCAGGATTACTTGGGTCGGTCTGCCCAAACCATCGGTCCAACTTATCAGCGGTCTTGTTTAGATAGTCTTTGGTATCGTAGCGTTTTTTATCCAGCCAAGTCGTCCGCATCTCATCTCTTGGCACAGATAACGCACCCATCTCATCGGACACCGTTTCTGGATTTTGGGCATAAACAACTCCTGCTAGCCCAGTCGTTACACACAGCGTGTATTTTAATAGATTCTTCATTTTGATGGATGCGTATTGGTCATTTTGCAAGGATTGTAGCACATTTGATTGAAAAAACAAGCACAAAAAACCCCGCATCATGCAGGGTTTTTTGGTTAATCATGTCATATGAATATGACACATGATACACATACATCAATTACATAAATGGCAGTTTAGTAAATATCTGCAATACGATGGCGTTTACAATATCCACAAAAAACGCTCCCACCATCGGCACAATCAAAAATGCCTTGTGTGATGGCAAATAGCGGTCAGTGATTGCTTGCATATTAGCAATGGCCGTCGGTGTTGCCCCAAGTCCAAAACCACAATGACCCGCTGCAAGTACCGCTGCATCATAATCACGACCCATGACATTAAAGGTAACAAAAATCGCATACAGTACCATAACCACTGTTTGAATCGCCAAAATGATAAAAATTGGCAAGCCCAGACCAGCAAGCTCCCAAAGTTTTAATGACAACAGTGCCATCGCCAAAAATAGCGACAAGGCAGCATTACCAAATACATCAATGGCACGGTCAAACATATCAAAATTAAATATAGTGGTCAAGACATTGCGAATCACCACACCGCCAAATAACGCCCAAACAAAGGTCGGTAACTCAAACCAAGTACCTTTTGCTATGCCTGTCATGATATCGGCAAATGCCAAACACGCCGCAAACAATGCCAAAGTTTCAACCGCAGAGATGGCGGTAATCAAGCGAGTGCTATCTGCTTTTTCAAACATCTCTTCAGAAGCATAGTCCTTCTCATTGATGTTTGGCTCGCCATCTAGCGATTTGCCATGAGCGGTGTTCGCCGTCACAGCCTGAGGTTTGATTCCTAATCGATTGATGAGGCGTTGTGCCACAGGTCCACCAATAATACCGCCTGACACCAGACCATAAGTCGCACACGCAATACCCAATGTGGTCGCTGCCGCCACGCCATAGGTTTGCTCAAGTGTCGCACCCCATGCACCTGCCGTGCCATGACCGCCCGTCAATGAGATAGAGCCTGCCACCAGACCCAACATTGGATCAATGCCAAGTAGCATCGCTGAGCCTACACCAACGGCGTTTTGAACAATAATGAATACTGATACCAAAGCAGACAACACAAGCAATGGTACACCACCTGCCTTTAAACGGCTAAAGTCAGCTGACAGTCCGATAGATGCAAAAAACATCAACATAAAGGCAGTCTGTAGCTCTTTTTGAAATATAAAAGAATAACCAAAAACTGCGTGTAGCGTATAGATAACAGCTGCCGCCACCAAGCCACCTGCCACAGGTTCAGGGATATTAAAATGCTCCAAGAATTTAATATTCTTAACCAGCACCTTGCCAAGTAGCAAGACCAGCGTGGCTAAAATCAAGGTATAATAGCCATTTAATACAATTTCCATAACAACTCCAAAAACAAAAATCTCAAAAAAGGCACGCATAACATATCCATCTTCAAAGATATGGTTGCTACTTTCCAATACAATTGCCTTTTTAAACGGCGTGTATTGTAACAAGTTTACTCTGCGATTGCAAAATCTTACCCAACCCCATGTAGCACCATAAAACAAAAAAACGAACATATCAAGATGTTCGTTTTTAAGATAGCTCAAAGACTAACGAAGGAATGCACGAGCATTACGGAACAGACGCATCCACGCACCATCATTCTTCCATTCATCAGGCTTCCAAGAGTGATTCACCGCACGCAGTGTACGCTCTGGGTGTGGCATCATTAAAGTAACACGCCCATCAGTACTACATACACCTGTAATGCCCTGCGGCGAGCCGTTTGGATTAAGTGGATAATGCTCAGTCGGACAGCCTTGTGAATCCACATAGCGTAGTGCAATCTGACCATGACGGATAAGCTCATTCATCGACCTATCGTTCATCTGTGCATAGCCCTCACCATGTGCCACTGCTACCGGCAAGATACTGCCTTGCATGCCTTTTAGTAGGACAGACTTGGTGCGTTCTACTCTTACATTGACCGTGCGTGCTTCAAAGCGTGCTGATTGGTTAAGGGTAAAGCGTGGAAAATGCTCTGCACCAACCATCAACTCTTTTAATTGACTCATCATCTGACAGCCATTGCACACACCTAGAGCGAAAGTCTCTGGGCGATGGAAAAATCTAGCAAACTGCATACGAAGCTCATCATGGAATAAGACAGAATTCGCCCAACCAGAGCCTGCACCCAACACATCACCATAACTAAAACCACCGCACGCCACCAAACCCTCAAAATCCCTTAGGTTAATGCGTCCGCTCATCAAGTCGCTCATGTGCACATCCACCGCATCAAAGCCTGCACGCACAAAGCCTGCTGCCATCTCTAGATGACCATTCACACCTTGCTCACGCAAAATAGCAACCTTAGGCTGACTGGTGCGACTATTCACATAAGGAGCTTCCACCGCCAAATCCAACTCAAAATTCGCATCAGCGATCAAACCATGATGGTTGGCATCAGCAATCAAGGCAAATTCTTGGTCAGCACAAGCAGGATTATCACGCATGGAAGCGATGGCATGACTTACCTTACTCCATTCTTGTTGCAACTCGCTACGAGTGAAAGTCAATGACAGCGTTGAGGTGATGATATCAAGCGTATCTTGGTTTGCCCCACCGATTGGTGTTGCAAAAGTATGACCAATCACACTGAGTAAATCTGCCACCTGATGCGTCTTTGCCAGCTCAATCAGTCGCCCTTCATCTTGTGGTAGCACTTGAATGACCACGCCCAACTCTTCAGCGAACAGCTGCCCTAATAGATGATTATCCTCAAGCTCTAATAAAATTTTTAGACGGCTTGCGAACTGCATCTCAGCAACCGTTGCAATCATACCACCATCACTGATGTCATGATACGCACAAATCACGCCTGCTTCATTCGCCGCTTGGATAAACGCAAAGAAATTGGCCAGAGTGGACGGATTTTCTACATCAGGACAATCATCGCCAAGCTGACTTAATGTCTGGGCAAAGATGGATGCACCCAAACGCAGTTTTCCGCCTGATAAATCCAAACGATACAAGCTAGCGTCCGCATTCGCAAGCTCAGGCGTCATGGTCTTGGCGACATCTTGAACAGGGGCGAAAGCTGTGATAATAAGACTCATGGGTGAGCTGACACTCTTTTCTATGCCATCATCACTCCAGCCTGCTTTCATGGATAGGCTGTCTTTACCGACAGGGATGGTAATACCTAAGGCAGGGCAAAGCTCTTCGCCGATGGCGTGTACAGCATCAAACAAGGCTGCATCTTCTTTGTCATCGCCACACGCTGCCATCCAGTTGGCAGATAGCGCAACCTCTGACACTTTATTGATGCGTGCTGATGCAATGTTGGTCAATGCTTCGCCCACCGCCAGACGAGCTGATGCTTTTGGGCTAATGAGTGCCACAGGCGTGCGTTCGCCCATCGCCATCGCTTCGCCTGTATCAGCCAGCAGTCCTGACATTGTTACCGCACAGTCTGCCACAGGCACCTGATAGCGACCGACATACTGATCTTGGGTTACCATACCTGTGATGGAACGATCGCCAATACTAATAAGAAACGACTTGCTAGCGACCGTTGGATGGCGTAGTACATCTTTGATGCTTTCACGAACATCAACACCTGATACATCTAGTGGGCAAAGCTCGCTATGCGTGCGGTTAAAACTGCGTTTCATGCGTGGCGTACCACCCAATAACACCTGCATTGGCATATCCACAGGTTGCTCTGGCAACAGACTGTCATCAACTTTTAGTTCACGCACGGCTGTTGCTGTACCCAAGATGGCATAAGGACAGCGTTCTCTAGCACAAATTTCATCAAAAAGTTTCTCACTCTTTGGCGAGATGGCAAGCACATAGCGTTCTTGAGCTTCATTTGACCAAATTGCCATCGGCGACATGCCTTGTTCAAGCGATGGTACTTTTCTTAAGTTTAAGTGAGCACCCAGTTCATGATCATCGACCAATTCTGGCATGGCATTGGATAATCCGCCGGCACCCACATCATGGATAGAAATGATAGGGTTGTTATCCTCGCCATCTTTTGCCATCGCCCAACACGCATCAATCACTTCTTGACAACGACGCTCCATCTCGGCATTATCTCGTTGCACCGATGCAAAATCTAGCCCTTCATCAAGCTTGCCACTATCTACAGAACTGGCTGCACCACCACCCAGACCGATCTGC
The DNA here is from genome assembly GCF_030177935.1 of Moraxella haemolytica. Classification (NCBI taxonomy): domain Bacteria; kingdom Pseudomonadati; phylum Pseudomonadota; class Gammaproteobacteria; order Moraxellales; family Moraxellaceae; genus Moraxella; species Moraxella haemolytica. The sequence continues at coordinate 168,205 of NZ_CP089974.1, read as the reverse complement.
ATGGCAGGTCCGCCAAGTACAATAAGCAAATCGCCCTCAGTAATGGCGTTTTTTTGCACTAAGTTGCGTTTAATATTACCATAGCCCCCTGCTATCATAATGGGCTTATGATAGCCACGCATCTGGCTGCCGTCCTGCTTGGCAGAAGTATCTAATTGAAAGCTACGAAAATAGCCGTTTAAATTCGGACGACCAAACTCATTGGCGAAGGCGGCACTGCCCAACGGACCATCAATCATGATGTCAAGAGCACTTGCCATGCGTTCAGGTTTACCGTAGTCTTTGGTAGAAACTTGACCTAAGACCTCCCATTTTTCAGGCATATTCGGCAGGTGCAGATGCGATACACTAAAACCCGCCAGCCCTGCCTTGGGCTTACCGCCACGACCTGTTGCACCCTCATCACGAATCTCACCGCCCGCCCCTGTTGATGCTCCTGAAAATGGTGCGATGGCGGTTGGGTGGTTGTGTGTTTCAACCTTCATTAAGATGTCAATTTGTTCGTCATGAAAGCCATACTGCGACTCGCCTGACGCATTTTTTTTGGGGTAAAAACGAGATGTCGCAAAGCCTGACATCACCGCTGCATTGTCCTTATAGGCAGACAAAATGCCATCAGCGTTTTTCTCGTGCGTATTTTTAATCATCTTGAATAATGATTTTGGTTGCACCTCACCATCAATCGTCCATTCGGCATTAAAAATCTTATGACGGCAATGCTCCGAGTTCGCCTGAGCAAACATCATGAGTTCTACATCGGTCGGGTTGCGTCCCAACTGCGTAAAATTATCCACCAAATAATCAATGTCTTCTTCAGACAAGGCAAAACCAAATTCAATATTTGCACGCACCAAAGCATCGCGACCATCTTGCATGATGTTTACATACTCTAGGCGGGCAGGCTCACCATCAACAAACAAAGCCTTAACATCATCTAGCTCATACACCAAACTTTGGGTCATGCGGTCATGTAGGATATTTTCGGCAGTGGCGGGCAATTTAGCAGGTAGATTGTCACCTGATAAAGTAAAAACCACCACTCGCTCAAGACGATTAACCTTAATGCCACAATTATTGAAAATATCAGTTGCCTTTGATGCCCATGGGCTAATCGTCCCAAAGCGTGGCGATACCACCACTTGCATCTGACCCTTTTGGGCAGTCTTTAGAGCAACTTCATCGCCCTGATTAAGCAAATTGATGACCTTTTTATGGTCATCGCCATCAACGATATCATCAAAAACATAAACCTGCTGACTGTCTACCGCACTAATCTTTAGTCCTGCTTTCTCCTTAAGCTGTGTCGCCAATTTCTTGGCTTGAAAATCCGTTAAAAAACGATGTCCTGCGATGGTACTAATCATGAACAATGCCCTTGTCAAATGATGAAAAATAAATACTGCCATTATAACAGATAATCCAAGATATAACAGATGATCACTGATTTTTTATTAGGCAATCAAGGCAAATTGCCCATAAAAATCGCACAAAATTTCAACGCATTCTAAAAATCCATAATCACATTAAACCAGTAATTTAAATTGAGCCATGTGTTCATCATTCGGTGAATAAATATTACCTTATAGCTTACTGGCTTTTGGACAAACAACAAATCCAGTCAACACAAAAGCCCCATCTTAGACTACATTTTCCAATTCATTTTATTCTCATCAAGTACCTGCTTGGCAAGCTGTCCCTTTAGGTCCACCGTCCCCAAATCATCAAGTGCATCTATCAATGCACGATAGCTAGGACGCATACTCACAAAATGGCTAGCACCCACCTCTGTAATATCAGCTCGGCACCGACTCTCAAAGTCCTGTGCTGCCTGACGCAGTCTGGGTACACCTGTATATCGTGATGCCCCAACCATACGATGCGTAAGGTCGGCAAGCGTCTTTCTGTCTCTGTCTGCCCATGCACGCTCAAGCAACTGTTTTTCTTGCTCGGCATTATCAATCATCATGGTCAGTAGTTTCTCAGCAAGCTCAGCTTTATTTGCTGCACGACTTAAGGCATCTTGCCAGTCAATGTCCAAAAGCTCCATCGTGGCACTAGGCGTGGTGTTGATTGGTGTTGTCGTATGAGTCATGCCATCAATCTTATTGACAAATTTATCATCAAACAACTGCATCTCTTGATATGGCATGTCATCAGATTGCTGATTAAGCAACACCGCCTTATCCGCATCATCATGCCCAAGCCAACGCTGTAAAGTTTGCAGTAGCTGTTGATGACCGATAGGCTTACCCACATAATCATTCAATCCTGCAGCGACCAACCTGTCTTTTTCATCAGATAGCCCATGTGCAGTCAAGGCGATAATCGGCACAGGCTTAGACAGGTGGGCTTGTTCAATTTTGCGAATTTCAATACTTGCTTCAAGCCCTGACATTCTAGGCATTTGCACATCCATAAAAATCAAATCAATCGGCAACCCCTGCGATGTTGCAGTCTTGGTCATAATTTCAATGGCATCAAAGCCACTGCCCGCCATGACAACCTCCACCCCAAGCTCTCCAAGCAATGCCTCAAGCACAAGCAGATTTGGCAAATGGTCATCAACCGCCAACACACGAGTGCCTGTAAATCTCTGCTGTCTGATGGGTTTGGCGACCAACTGGTTGGGCTGATTTGACAACAGTTCGTACAGCTGTCTTTTATCCATCGGTTCATACAGAGCATTAGCATGATAGCGTTCAAGCAGTGCAGCATCCATACCCACCTGATAACCATACGCCATCAGTCTGCCATCATAGCGAAGGCGAATCTGCCTTAAAATCGCCCCAATATCATCTTGGGCGGCATCCTGTCCAAAGTTATCAACAATCACCCAATCAAATTCGTGCGTATCATCTAGCTGTTCAAGCAAATCAGCCAAACCAATCGCCTCTGTGATGACCACACCTGTCCCTGCAAGACTTGCTTTTAATACTTGCACCGCAGGAGCATGGTTAATCCAAACCAACACATTGGCGTTCATATTTGGTTTACTAGCCATCATTTCGCCATTCATCTCGTCAGGAATATCTATGTTGGTAGGCATCTCAAACCAAAAAGTCGCCCCTGTTGGTGCGATATTTTCGCTGTTATTGTCAAAAAAGCCAATATCGCCACCCATCATCATGGTAAGTTGTTTAGAAATCACCAACCCAAGACCTGTGCCACCATAACGGCGAGTTACCGACAAATCCCCTTGGCTAAAGCTCTTAAACAGCTGTGCTTTGTCCGTTTCGCTAATACCTTTGCCTGTGTCTTCAACAGCAATATTTAGATAGCCATCGTGAACATCAGATAAGCCGACACGCACCACCACACCGCCTGCGTCAGTAAACTTAATCGCATTGCCCACCAAATTGGTTAAAATCTGCTTCACTCGCAGACTATCGCCCACCACTTTGGTTGGCACATCATGATAAAATAACACCGCCAGTCGCAGGTGCTTTTCAAGTCCTGCTGGAGATAACATATCCACCACATCATAAATCGTGGCATACAGGTCAAACTCATGATGTTCAAGTACAAGTTTTCCTGCTTCAATCTTAGAAAAATCAAGCACATCATTCACCAAAGCCAATAGGTGTGCTGATGATTTTTTGATGGTTTGCACATATAGATTTTGTTCGCTTGTTAGTCCTTGTTTGCGAGCCAGTAGGTTGATAAAACCGTCAATACTGTTCAGTGGTGTTCTTAGTTCGTGGCTGATGTTCGCCAAAAATGCCGATTTGGCTTGACTGGTGGATACGGCTGCATCACGAGCATTACGAATGGAGATATTTTGCATCTCCATCTCGTCAAAGGCTTGTTGCAAATCCCTTTCCGTCTCTTCGGCATGGTTTTTTAGTTCATTAAAGCTGCCATCCAACCGTTTTAATGCCTTTAAAAAATCCTTCTGCAATAAAGAAAACTCACCATCTACATTAACTGAGGTGGGGTTTGATAGATTTGTTACATCAAGTCGCTGTAGATACAGTCGCATTTCATAAATTGGAGTAATCCAGCGTTTTGAGTAGCTGTTTAAAATCAATAAGAGCAACAAAATCGTCATCAATCCTGTGATGGACAAAGCAAGCCACACATGATAATAGGTCAAGGTCAAAGGCTTGTTGTCCATTTCAACAAACAACCAAAACTGCTTACCATTGACACTCACAGGATTGCCATACGCCACACCCTGTGAGGTCTTAAGCCTTAGAACATGAGGTGCTGATACATCAAAACTTGTCCAACTGGCATCAGCATTCATACCAAATGAATGCAAAGGCTCTCCTTTATCATTCATGATGGCAAGACGCTGTACTCGCTGCTGCCGCATTTGATTTAGGCTTTCTAATGTATCGCTTAATGTCGTGGTTTTTTGATGGTTATGGGCATTATAAGGTAGTACCGCATTAACAAACGCTTCATCAAAAAAAGCCTCTGCCTGTGTCAGTCCATATCGCTCTAATCGTGGTCGTGCCGCTGTCTCATAACGAAGCAATGCCGCTTGTGCCAGTATGTCTTGCTCAGATAAGACCGCACGACGCACCTCACTAAACACCAAATAACCACCAACCATCGCCAGTACCGCAATGGGCAAAAACACCAGTAAAATCAACTGCCCGTAGGCACTTTTTAGACCAAAACGCACTTTATTCATACACAAGCCATCATCTACCAACCACAGATTGTCTCTTGGGGTAGTTTAGCACGCTTTTGGCGTATTTTTGAAAAAAGAGTGTGTTATAATAGACTAATTTTTAGTCCGATAATTCTTCTTTGTCGTTTATAATAACAACAGGATTGTTTATGAGTAATTTCATCACCCAGACCACCATTTTGGCAGATTGTGTGGGGCATACCCCTTTAGTACAACTAAATCGACTGAACAAGGATACTAAGGCGACTTTACTTGCCAAACTAGAGGGCAATAACCCAGCAGGCTCTGTCAAAGACCGCCCTGCTTTTAACATGATTGACCAAGCCGAAAAGCGTGGCGATATTAAAGCAGGCGATACACTCATTGAGGCAACCAGTGGCAATACAGGCATCGCTCTTGCCATGGTAGCCGCCATGAAAGGCTATAAGATGACCCTAATTATGCCAAAAAACTCCACCCAAGAGCGTAAAGATGCCGTAACTGCTTATGGGGCGACCTTGATTGAAGTAGAGCAAGGCATGGAAGAAGCTCGAGATTTGGCACTACAAATGCAAGCAGATGGGCTTGGCATCGTGCTTGACCAGTTTAATAATAACGATAACAAAGAAGCACACTATCTGACCACAGGCCCTGAAATCTGGGCACAAACAAACGGTAAAATCACCCATTTCGTCAGTTCAATGGGCACAACAGGCACAATTATGGGGGTTGGCAAATTTTTAAAAGAGCAAAACCCCGCCATACAAATCATTGGTCTACAGCCTGACGAACATTCTAGTATCGCAGGCATTCGCAGATGGCCAACAGAATATCTACCTGGTATTTTTGATGCGTCTTTGGTGGATAAGGTGATGGATGTCAATCAACAAGATGCCGAAACCTACATGCGTAGACTTGCTAAAGAAGAAGGGGTATTTTGTGGGGTGTCATCAGGGGGTGCAGCTTGGGCAGCCCACCAAATCGCTAAAGACAACCCTGATGCAGTTATCGTCTTTATCGTCTGCGACCGTGGTGACCGATATCTATCCACAGGTCTATTCGGTGTAGTGGACAACTGACCAATCTACCAAACAAGCATTCACAAGGCACATTATGAACATGAATAATCCTGTTTTGGTCTTTGACATCGAAACCATTCCTGATATTAAGACAGGCAGACGACTTTATCCTGAACTACAGGGGTTAAATGATGATGATGCCTTGATTGCACTCACAGCCCTACGCCATGCCGAAGCAGGAAATGACTTTATGCGTCTGCCCTTGCATAAAATTGCTTGTTTGTCATTTCTTTGGGTGGAACATGGACAGTTTACCCTAAAATCTTTATCATTGGACAACAAAGACGAGCATGAGATTTTGGCGAGTTTTTTTCGTGCTTTTGACAAAAAACCCACTTTGGTAAGTTGGAATGGATCAGGCTTTGACATTCCTGTGTTGCTGTATCGTGCTTTACATCATGGCATCAGTGCTCCTGCATTGTTTAATGCCGACAAAAAACCCGACTATCTGTATCGCTATGGCGAGATGCACATTGACCTAATGGACAAGCTATCGCTTTATAACGGCTACAACAAACAAAAGCTAGACACCATCGCTTCACTGTGTGGCTTTGCAGGTAAGGGCGATATAGATGGCTCTCAGGTCATGCCAATGGTGCAAAATAACGAATGGCAAAAGCTAACCACCTACTGTGAATCTGATGTATTAAACACTTGGTTGGTTTATCTACGCTGGCTTATCTTAACAGGCAAGGCGGATACACAGCTTTGCCAGCGTATCAGCGAGCAGACACATGAGTTTGTTGCCAGTATCACCAATGACGATGGCACACTTCGCCACGAACGCTTTTTGCAAGCATGGCAAACCAACTAGACATCAACCAAAAAGCAGGTCATTTACCTGCTTTTTATTTTGTCTGCCCTACCAACCCTAAGAGCCCCCATTCCACCCATCAAAACACACCCAATTTATCCACATTATCATAAATAATCTTAATGGCAATGGCACTAAGTAGCCATGGCATGGTAGCTTTTAACCATGCCATCGGCAGGCGGTTACGCAGTTTTACGCCAACCCATGAGCCAAATGATGCCGATAACGCCATCAGTACAATCAATCGCCAATGCTCAATGAAACTAAAACCTAAAATGATATAAACAATCAATTTAAAAACATGCACAACAGTCATCATCAGCGAACCTGTACTAACAATGACATCGTTATTATCATATTTTTTCATCAACATGGGTATATGCAAAGGTCCAGGAGCACCAACAAACAGCCCAATACCCACCTGCACAAAACCGATCAGATAAAAATTCTCTAAACTTTTTAATAAGCGATTGACAGTGCCGGACCACTGAGTCAAAAGGATATAAAAGGCAATAAATAACGGAATTAAGTCAAGTTTAACAAATTTTACCGCCATGCCAAAAAACAACACCCCTATCAATGCTCCCACAATGAATGGGCGAAAATAAGTCAGCACCACATCACGCCTGCCAAGCCAAACACGACTTACATTGCTTGCTAGCTGAGTGGTGGCATGAATAGGAATGATTGCACTGGCGGACAAAAACATGGGCATTAACCCAAGTAAAATCGTACCGCCTGCTAGCCCTGTGATGCCCGCCAAAGCCGAAGTAAAAAAATTAATGATGACCAAAATAAGATGATCTAACATAACAAACGCACCGATGATAGGGAGAATAATGTAGCAACATTCTTAAAAAACACAAGCCAAGAAGCTCAACAACAAACAACACCGACATCAACTCTAAAAGCAAATACAACAAAAACAACACAACACAAGTCTGTCTTATTTTATCTCAATCATGGCATATTTATAAAAATATTTTCTATTTTGTAATTGCCAAGCTACTTTTCTTTCCGCTATAATACATATAGTTTCAAAAAGACTAAAACGGCTTTTTACAGTCTTACTGCATACTTCCCAATAGATCTGAACAGCAGACCCATTGAGAATTCTTATATCTTATATCCGGAGTTGATATTATGAAACTATTTAAGCACGGTGCCATCACCCTATCTATTCTTGCCCTAGCTGCTTGCGGTGGCGACAAAAAAGAAACAGCACAAGCCACGGATGCTGCAGCTGGCACAGAAGTAGTGACACAAGCACCTAAACGCCCAGAGTGTATCGCTCCTGCCAAGCCAGGTGGTGGTTTTGATTTAACTTGTAAGCTTGCCCAATCAGGTCTTCAGGATTTAGAACTGATTGATAAACCAATGCGTGTTACTTATATGCCTGGTGGCGTAGGTGCAGTAGCTTATAACAAAATTGTTGCCAATGACCGTAAAAATGGCGATGCAATCGTTGCTTTCTCAACAGGCTCTATCCTAAATCTATCACAAGGCAAATTCGGTCAATTCACCGAAAAAGATGTGCGTTGGCTTGCAGCAGTAGGTACAGATTATGGCATGGTAGCGGTTAATGCTGACTCACCATACAAGAACCTAGCTGACCTAGTAGACGCCTTAAAAAAAGACTCTAAATCTGTAACTTTCGGTGCAGGTGGTAGCGTCGGTGGTCAAGATTGGATGCAAACAGCCCTACTTGCTAAAGCAGCAGGAATCAACCCAGATGCCATGGGTTATGTGGCGATGGAAGGTGGTGGCGAGGCGGTTACAGCCGTACTTGGCAATCACATCCAAGTTGTGTCAGCAGGTCTAGCTGAGGTGATGCCACATGTTAAGGCAGGCAAGTTGCGTGTACTTGCTGTGTTCGCTCCAGAGCGTCTAGAGGGGGAAGGCTTTAAAGATATTCCTACTGCCAAAGAACAAGGCTTTGATATTCAATGGCCTGTAATTCGTGGTTATTACATGGCACCAGAAGCATCTGATGCGTCTTATAACTGGTGGAAAGGTCAGTTTGACAAAATGCTTGCCGATCCGAAGTTTGCTGAACTTCGCACCAATCGTGAGCTATTCCCATTTGCTATGACAGGTGATGAACTGACGCAATACATTTATGATGAAACACAAAAGCTACACGCTCTATCTAATGAATTTAATTTGGTAAAGACCGCTGAGCAAGCCAAGTAATACTCCTGTTACTATTTCATCACAAACCAAATCCTATCTGTTAGGATTTGGTTTTTCTAAAGGAAAAAAGGAAACTGTATGGTTGACCGTATATTTTCAGGGCTCATGCTTTTGGTATCTCTCATTTTGCTTGTTATTGCATGGGGCTATACCGCACCAATTTCATATGACCCAATAGGTCCACGACCTTACCCTGTCATGCTATTGGTTTTATTGGCAATATTGACCGCCATCATCGCTTTTCGCCCTGCTAAATTTAGCGAAAAAATTCAGCTTGGACTAAATATTCCCATCATCAAAAATTTAGTACTATGTACTATTGCCATGATTTTGTATGCTGTTCTTTTTGAGATGTTGGGCTACATCATCGCCACCGCCTTGATGGCATGGGTTGTTGGCGTACTGTTTGGCGGGCATTGGCTAAAAGCCCTAATTGCATCAACCATTATGGCAGTTGCTACTTATTTTTTATTTAATGGTCCGCTTGAGGTCAGCTTACCTGCAGGTGTACTTGGGTCAATTTTGGGGTAAATGATGGAAACTTTTGATTTTTTAATGCATGGCTTTGCCATTGCTACCACACCTCAAAACCTACTGATTGCTCTCATCGGGGCATTCATTGGGACGATTGTGGGTATGTTGCCAGGTCTAGGACCAATCAATGGCGTGGCGATTTTATTACCGATTGCATATGCCTTAGGTCTACCACCTGAAAGTGCCCTAATCCTATTGGCTGCTGTGTATTTAGGCTGTGAATATGGCGGTCGCATCTCGGCAATTTTAATCAATGTTCCAGGTGATGCAGCGGCAATCATGTCCACACTAGATGGCTATCCGCTTGCCAAGCAAGGCAAAGCCGGCATTGCTTTATCTTTATCCGCCTTAAGCTCCTTCATTGGCTCAATGATTGCCATCACAGGTGTGGTATTGTTTGCTCCACTCTTGGCAAAATGGGCGATTTCATTTGGTCCTGCCGAGTATTTTGCTTTAATGGTTTTTGCCATTACTTGCCTAAGTGGTCTGGTGGGTGATGCACCATTAAAAACAGGCATCGCCGCTCTTATCGGATTATTACTTGCAACCGTAGGGGTTGATGCTGTTACAGGTGTATATCGCTTCACTTTCGGTTCAGTCAATCTATCAGACGGCATTGCTTTTACTACGATTGTGATTGGTTTTTTTAGTGTGAGCGAAATTTTAATCATGCTAGAAAACACCAGTGCTGGTCAAAAGGCTCTAGAACAGGGCAAGCGTGGCATGGTAAACCTTAAAGAGTTTCTATTCTCTTTGGGTGCAATCATTCGTAGTGGTCTGACTGGCTTTGTGGTCGGTATTTTGCCTGGTGCAGGTGCTACCATCGCCTCTGCCATGACTTATTCTAATGAACGCAAGATTGCAGGCGAAAACGGCAAATTTGGTGATGGCGATTTGCGTGGTATCGCCGCCCCAGAAGCCTCTAATAATGCGTCTGCCTGCGGTTCGTTCATTCCCATGCTCACTCTTGGGGTGCCTGGCTCTGGCACAACAGCGGTCATGATGGGTGCGTTGACGCTTTACAACATCACGCCAGGTCCTCAACTATTTGCTGAGCAACCTGACATCGTGTGGGGTTTGATTGCGTCATTATTCATCGGTAATGTGATTTTGCTTGCCTTAAACTTACCACTTGTTAAGTTTTTTGCCAAGCTACTAGACATTCCAAACTACATCTTAATACCTGCCATCGCTGCAGTGAGCTTCGTGGGTGTGTATTCAATTCACAGTACCATTTTTGATTTGGTATTAATGATTGCATTGGGTGTGTTTGGTTACTTCCTGCGTAAACTACATTTCCCATTATCAGCACTCATTTTAGGCTATGTACTTGGTCATCTGATGGAATCCAACCTTCGCCGTGCATTATCCATCTCTCAAGGCGACCTAGGCATACTATGGCAAAGCCCAATTTCAATGGTGCTTTGGGCATTGGCAGTGGTGATGGTTATTTTACCAATTTACCGTGCCATTAAAGGCAAAAAAGTCAAAAAAATTGCCTAACTCATAAAAAGCCCGCCGTCATGGTGGGCTTTTTTGGTTGCACCATCTAAATAACACAACCCTGTCATCATGATTTTTATGATGATTTTGCATCATCATTTCATGCTATAATAACCGCAATTCATCAGTAGCTCTTTTAGCATGACCAAGCATCGCCCCATTCATCAGCACGCAAAAACCCAAACACAGCCTGTTATCCTAAACATCCATGCTTTAACACACGATGGGCGTGGCATCGCAAGCTATGACGACACACATGGCAACAACAGTGGCAAAAAAGTCTTTGTTGATTTTGCCTTGCCCAATGAAACAGTCAAAGTCGCCATCACAGGCAATAAAAAATCCTTTGATGAAGGACGAGCTATAGAAGTGCTCAGCCCCAGCACCAAAAGACAGATGCCTTTTTGCCGGCATTTTGGTGTGTGTGGTGGTTGTAGTTTGCAACATCTGCACGCTGATGAGCAACTAAAACATAAGCAGTCCGTGCTTGCCAATCATCTTACTCATCACGCCAAAGTTACCCCAAACCATTGGCTCACTCCTGTGGTCGGCAAGCGTACCGGCTATCGCACTAAAGCCAGACTTGGTGTTCGCTATTTACCAAAAAGTGGGCAACTCATTGTTGGATTTCGTAAAAAAAACAGCAACTTTCTCACCGATATTGATGACTGCCCCATCTTGGATAATCGAATCAACCATCATCTTAAGACGCTAAAAGCCACGCTCGCCCAGCTTAAAGGAGTTGGTGGTATTACGCACCTTGAATTTGCCACAGGTGATGAGTCATCACAAGTAGCAATGGTGATCAGACATACCCAAAAGCTCAACAAACAAGACAGACAATCACTCATCAAGCTCTGTCAACATCTAAACTGGCAATTGTATTTACAACCGCATGGTGAAAACAGTGTGCATCGTATTGATAGCAATGAATTGCCAAACACTCAAAGTACACCGCCATCAGGTGGGCTGTTTTATCAACTGCCAAATTTTGACATACGCTTAGAATGCTCACCGCTTGATTTTACGCAGGTTAATCTTTCGGTAAACTCACCAATGGTTCTGCTCGCCTGCGATCTATTAGACTTACAAAAAGGCGAGACCGTGCTTGATTTGTTCTGCGGTCTGGGTAATTTTAGCTTACCTTTGGCTCGCTGTGTGGGCGAAACAGGGCGTGTCATAGGTGTTGAAGGCAGTGCTGAGATGGTCAAGCGTGCTACCATGAATGCAGCACAAAACGGCATTTGTCATGCCGAGTTCTACACTCAGGATTTAAGCCAAGATTTCTCAGACAAGCCTTGGGCAAAGCGTGTTGATGCCTTGCTCATTGACCCACCTCGCTCAGGGGCTGCTACCGTCATGGCGTATTTAGGCAACTTTCAAGCCAAACGCATCGTCTATGTCTCTTGCGACCCCATCACGCTTGCCAGAGACACCGCTACCATCATCGCCCAAGGCTACCGTCTCACGCATGCTGGCGTTATGGATATGTTCTGCCATACAGGTCATGTTGAGAGCATTGCTCGCTTTGAAAAAATCCACCCCATCAGCCCAACTCAAAACAACCAATCATAAAGTCAGCTCAAATAAAAAAGCACACCAATGGGCGTGCTTTTTTATTTGGGTTTTGTTAGTTTACTTGGAAGCGGCGTTTTGGTGCCCTATCTTGACGCTTAGAAGAAAATACCTCTTCTACCACTCTTGGCTTTTTCATGCCCTGATTTGGCGTCTTGTACAACTTGTTTGTTGGTCTATCTTGACGCTCATTGCGATGCTCTTGGCGAGAGCGATTGCGAAATTCGCCATGACTGCCATACCCTGATTCTTTATCAGAATGACGCTTAGGGCGTGTATTACCATGCTCATGCGTATTGGCATACAAGCCATCTGTGCGTCTGTCATGTTGTGGGCGAGATTGGCGACCATCTTGGTGGTGACTTTGGCGATGGTAGCTACGATTACCATCAAACCCACGCCCCCTACTTTCAAAGGTACGCTCACGAGGAGCATCTGATGTATAATTTTCCTGCCGACGATCTTGACGCTTTGGACGGTCATGCCAATCTTGGCGTTCTTGTCGGTCATAAGAAGATCTCGCTTTTTTGTTTGTGCGGTCCTGACGATGACCTTGCTCAGCTCGTCTGCCCTCAAAACGGCGACCGTCTTTTTTTCGTGGGTTATTCTTACGGCATTCTTCTTGTTCAAATGGGGGACGCTTAGGCTCAAAACCTTCAATGGTCTCTTCGCTCATGGTGCGTTTTAGATAGCGGTTAATATTTCTTAATTGCCCACGATCATCAAAACTACACAAGTTCATTGCCACACCTGTACGCCCTGCACGCCCACAGCGTCCGATACGATGTACATAGTCTTCAACCTGACGAGGCAAATCATAGTTCACCACATGACTGATGGCAGAGATATCAATGCCTCGTGCCGCCACATCGGTCGCCACCAAAAAGTCGCATTTACCGCTTTTGACATCACTGATGATGCGGTTTCTTTTACCTTGTGGCAAATCACCATGTAAATAGCGTGCTTTTAGCCCTGCGTCAGTCAGTGTCTGAGTTAGCTGTTCTGTACTGCGTTTGGTGGCAGCAAAAATCACGGCTTGATTAATATCTTGATTGCCCAACAGCTCCAACAGAATCTTATTTTTGTGATGAAAATCATCACAAAAATACACCGACTCTTCAATATGTCCACTCTCAACCTTAATAGAGACTTTCTCAGGATTGTTAGTGAAACTTTCGGCAATCTTGCCCACTGCACCATCCCAAGTTGCTGATGACATGACGGTTTGGCGAGATGCCGGAGCATTTTGCAAGATGGTCTGAATATCATCAGCAAAGCCCATGTCAAGCATGCGGTCGGCTTCATCTAGCACCAACACCTCAAGTTTGGACAAATCCACACGACCTTCGTTCATGTGGTCAATCAGACGACCAGGTGTGGCAATGACAACCTGAACACCCTTTCTTAAGGCACGAATCTGACCACCATAAGGCGAACCACCCACCAAAGGAATGCTATACATTCCACGCAAATTCGCCCCATAACGGCGTACATTATCATGTACCTGTTGAGCCAACTCACGAGTCGGTGTCAAAATCAGTGCATAGATGTGCTTATCAAGACAGCTTTGGCGACTCAGTTTATCTAAGATAGGTAATACAAATGCCGCAGTCTTGCCTGAACCTGTCTGTGCTGACAGTAGCAAATCACGACCTGATAGTGCATGGGGAATCGCCCCTGCTTGAATGGGTGTTGGATTGGTGTAACCGCTTTTAACCAGAGCTTTTAAGATAGGCTTATTGAGTGATAAATCTTCAAAAGTCAGACCATCTGACTCACTTTTTTCTTTGCTATTTTCAAGGACAGCAGAATCATTAGGCAGCGTGCCGATTGCACCTGCATCATCAAATTGGGGCATAAATAACCTTTATGTATTCTTGTATATATCAAACCACGAGATGAGAAAAAACATCAAGCCACCAAATCAATGGCGAGTTTAAGGCGAAATATTTTGGCATTTTGTCGGGGTGGGAATTGAGCAACAGCTCATCAAAATCATCGCGAATCAGAAAGGTATTTTTGCCACACGGCAGAGTAAGTGTACTTTTTTAAGGGTTTTCCCATCCAAGCACCGAACATACAAACTCAAAAAATGCGATGTCATCAATTATATATTGTCATCATTGAGCCATTGGCTAACAAGTTGACAGTTTGTTAATTATATCACAAAAGATACCAATTTAGAAGAAATATTAAAATATATTTGATGGATAATTACTCAATAAATGCACGCTAATTTATGGGATTTTACTTTCAAAAATATTCAGAAAATGCCATAATATCCCCACTGACACTCTAGGCGAACCCAAAATCAACTTTTAAGTAAGCTAGGATTGGTATTCGCCCTAAAACAACCAAAAGGACATATCGTGGTACAAATTCGTGAAGGCTTACCACTACTAAGCGGCGAAAATAGCGACACCGACAGTGCGACATTGGCGGCAAGTTTGGTTGCCAAAGAGCTACACCCAGATTTTAAGGCACAGCTGGCTCACCCAAAACTAAAAACCACTCTAGATCATTCCGAGCAGACGCAGACCCCTGCCACCATCAGTGAGTCCGACATTGATGTGGAAACTTGGTTATCCACCGTTGCTGAACGCATTGGCAAAGACGATTTGCCGATGCTTCGCCGTGCTTGCGACTTTGTTAGGGTGCAAGCAAGCAAGCCTCACGCTAGTCGCTCAGGTGCTTATGCCACAGGCATCGGCATGGCAGATATTTTGGCATATCTATTTCAAGATGAGAACGCCTTGGTTGCCTCCATGCTTTATCGCACAGCACGCCGAGAGTTGGTCAGCCTTGACACCATCAGACATAATTTTGGCGAAGACATCGCCCATCTGGTCGCAGACACACTGGCAATGGGGCGACTGTCTGAAAGTATCGAAGAGAACAAACGCCTAGAAGACTATTTTAAAAGCGAACAACGAGATCAGCTGTCCACTATTTATAGTATGCTCATCAGCACCACCAACGATGTTCGTGCCGTACTCATCAAGCTGGCTGAACGCACCTTTGCCATGCGTGAACTGTCTTTTGCACCCCCCGATCGCCAAAAGCGAGTTGCTCGTGAAGTGATGACCATCTACGCACCACTGGCACACCGCCTATCTATCGCTCAGCTTAAATGGGAATTAGAAGACTTGGCGTTTCGCTACCTTGCCCCTGACGAATACAAAAAAATCGCCAACCTACTTGCCGAAAAACGCAGCGAACGAGAATTCTACATTGAAACTGTTCAAGCTGATTTAAGTAACGCACTCATCACAGCAGGCATCAAGGCAGAAGTATCGGGGCGTGTCAAGCACATCTACTCCATCTGGCGTAAGATGAAAAAGAAGAACCTATCATTTGACCAGCTCTACGACATTCGTGCCTTGCGAGTGTTGGTTGATACCAATACCGAATGCTATCACACCTTAGGGATTGTGCATGGACTATGGCGACATATTCCAGAGCAGTTTGATGACTACATCACCAACCCTAAGCCGAACGGCTACAAGTCGCTACATACTGCCGTCATTGCCAATCATCGCACACTAGAAGTACAAATACGCACCTTTGACATGCACTTTGAAGCAGAGCTTGGCAAAGCGGCTCATGTGAATTATAAAGAAGGTCTAAAAGCCAAAAAAGACGACTATTTAACTCAAAAAATCAGCTCACTACGCCAATTACTTGGCAATGATAAACTAGAAAATGTTGAGTTAGATGACGAACTCGATTTAGAAGACAACGAACGCATCTATGTCTTTAGCCGTGATGGCGACATTACCGAGCTACCCAAAGGAGCAACCGTCCTAGATTTTGCGTATCATGTGCACACTGAAGTTGGCAACCGAGCTCAAGGAGCAAAGGTTAATGGACGCTATGTGCCACTCACACATCAGCCCAAGACAGGTGACCAAGTAGAAATCATCACCAAGTCCAACCGAGAGCCTAATCGTGATTGGCTCGTTGCTTCGCTTGGGTACATTCATACCAACCGTGCCAAATCCAAACTTCGCCAATGGTTTAACAAACAAGATAGAGACAAGAACATTGAATTCGGTCGTGCCATGTTCTTGCGTGAGCTTGATAGATTTTCCATCAACCCAAGTCAGGTAGAGCTTAGCGACTATCTAGAAGAATTTAATGCCAAAAATGAAGAAGATTTGTTCGTCTCCTTAGTGATGGGCGATGTGGGCGTGGTGCAGTTGGTTGGTAGAATCAGTCATCGCCTAAATCTCAACACACCACCTGTTGATGAAGGCAGCATTGAAATCAAAACGCCATCTCGCCCCAACAAATATCAAATTGACTTACAAGGGCTTGATAATGTTGAAATCCATCTGGCTGGGTGCTGTACACCCGTGCATGGCGAACCGATTGCTGGTTTTGTTACCGTGTCGCATGGCGTAAGCATTCACCACGCCAGTTGCCTTGAATACCTAAGATTGATTGATAAAGAACCTGAACGCCATATCAGTGCAAATTGGCAGACAGCTTTTGGGCGTTATCAGCCTGTAACCGTTCATGTCGAAGCTTATAATCGCAAAGGGCTACTTCGTGATTTGGTCAATATCATTGATAAAGAAAAAGTTAATATTCACCGTGCCGAAACCATCTCATCTGACGAGACCATCAGTCATATGAAATTTTATGTTGAAGTGGCAGGTTTGGCACACTTGTCACGCCTGCTTGCCAAGATTGAACAACAACCTGATGTTCTGCACGCCAGACGCAGTACCAACTAATAGTGATTGATATGCCAGAATTACCCGAAGTTGAGACCACCAAAAAAAGCTTAGACCCACTACTTAATCAAACCGTTGCCGCTGTTCATGTACATCAGCCCAAGCTACGCTACATGATGCCACATGATTTAGATGGCTTAATTGGTTTTCAATTATCCTTGGTAGAACGCCGAGCCAAATATCTACTTTTGCATTTTCGTCATGATGCAGATAATGCTAATAAGGTACTACTTGTTCATTTAGGAATGTCAGGTAGCTTGCAACAACACCCCATCAACAGCAATGCTCCCATCGCCAGAAAACATGATCATCTCATCATCAGCTTTGGCGATGTCGCCCTGCATTACCACGACCCACGCCGTTTTGGCATCATACTTTGGGCGGATAATGACGCACATCTTGATAATAAGGACAATGCAAAAGATAGATTCTTAGCTCATCTGGGTGTTGAGCCTTTAGATGATGCTTTTAATACTGATTATCTATATCGGCATATCCATAGACTCAATGATACCAATAGTCCTTGTGCTAAGCCCACTAAAGCCATAACCAAACCCATTAAAACTCTCATCATGGACCAAACGGTCGTGGTAGGAGTGGGTAATATCTATGCTGCCGAGAGTCTTTTTTTGTCAGGCATTCACCCTGCCAAACCCGCCCATCAAATCAGCAAAGAGCAAATTGCCGAGCTGGTCAAGCACATCAAGCAGATTTTGGCAGAAGCCATCAAAAAAGGCGGTTCAACTTTGCGTGATTTTACGGTAGGTGGTGGCAAAACGGGGTATTTTCAACAGACTTTGCTTGCTTATGGCAATCACGGCAAGCCCTGCACCCAATGCGGTAGTCTTCTGGAAAATCAAAAAATCTGTGGGCGAGCAAGCGTCTATTGCCCCACTTGTCAGCCATTATCCACAACCAAAGAATAGCCATAAACCACCAAAACTTAAGAACCATAGATTTTTATCACTCAATAGTCATCTATTTAAAAGCATGATATCATGCTTAAACTTACCACATCACCGCTCACCCATCTCAACTATGCTTATCAATGATACATAATAAATAAAAAACTGCCCATGAAACAGCTTATTCATGGGCAGTTTTTTAAGGATAATCAAATCAGTCTTTCTTACGACCAAGACGCTTGCGTTCATTTTCTGTTAGATAACGCTTACGAATACGAATTGATTTTGGTGTAACTTCAACCAACTCATCATCTTCGATGAATTCCAAAGCTTGCTCCAAAGTGTAATCCAATGCAGGTGTTAAGATGATTGCATCATCCGAACCAGACGCACGAATGTTGGTTAATTGTTTTGCTTTTGTTGGGTTTACCACCATATCATCAGAACGAGAGTTAATACCCACAATCATGCCTTCATAGACCTCAAGCTGTGGCTTAGCAAAAAGACGACCACGCTCTTGTAAGCTAAATAGGGCATAACCCAAGCAAGTACCTGTTACCATAGATACCAATACACCATTTTGGCGTTTTGCCACCGAACCCTCTTTGGCAGGTCCATAATGGCTAAAGCTTGAAGTCATGATGCCCGTGCCTGATGTCATGGTCAAAAATGCTGAGCGAAAACCAATCAGTCCTCGTGACGGCACTGTCGCCTCGATACGAATACGACCTTTGCCATCAACCTCCATATTGGTTAGCTCGCCTTTGCGTTCTCCCATCTCTTGCATAACTGCACCTTGATGCTGTTCTTCAACATCAAAAGTAACATTCTCATAAGGCTCGCACATCACGCCATCAATCTCTTTCATGATAACCTGTGGACGAGATACACCCAGCTCAAAGCCCTCTCGACGCATGTTCTCAATAAGCACAGATAGATGTAGCTCACCACGACCTGAAACTTTGAACTTCTCTGGACTGTCAGTATCCTCAACACGCAAGGCGACATTATGAATCAACTCACGGTCAAGACGCTCACGAATATTACGAGAAGTAACAAACTTACCCTCTTTTCCTGCAAAAGGCGAGTCATTGACTTGAAAAGTCATCGATACGGTCGGCTCATCAACCGACAATGCAGGCAACGCCTCAACATTAGATGGGTCACAAATGGTGTCTGAAATATTTAAACTATCCAAACCTGTTACACAGACGATATCGCCTGCTTGAGCAGAATCAACATCAACACGCTCAAGTCCATGATACCCCATGATTTTTAAGATGCGTCCATTACGCTTATTACCATCTTTATCAATCACGGTAACAGGTGTGTTGGTTTTCACCGAGCCACGCTGAATACGACCCACCCCAATAACACCAACAAAACTGTTATAGTCTAGGCTTGAGATTTGCATTTGGAATGGACCATCGGCATCAACCTTAGGCGATTCTACGATATCCACAATGGTCTCAAACAGTGGGGTCATGTCAGCCGCTAAATTATCTGGCTCAAGACCTGCAATGCCGTTGATTCCAGATGCGTAGACGATAGGAAAATCAAGCTGTTCATCAGTCGCACCTAAGCTGTCGAACAGATCAAATACTTGGTCAATCACCCAATCAGCTCGTGCGGCAGGCTTATCAATCTTGTTAATGATAACAATCGGCTTAAGTCCACGAGCAAACGCTTTTTGAGTAACAAAGCGAGTCTGTGGCATTGGACCTTCTTGACTATCAACCAGCAACAGCACACAATCCACCATCGACATCACACGCTCTACCTCTCCACCGAAGTCAGCATGGCCTGGGGTGTCCACAATATTGATGCGGTATTCAGTACCTGTGCGACCATCAGTCCAACGAATGGCGGTGTTTTTTGCCAAGATGGTAATGCCTCGCTCACTTTCCAAAGCGTTGGAATCCATCACACGCTCAATCTCACCTGAACGCTCGCCTAACGCACCAGATTGTTGCAATAGTTTATCAACCAAAGTCGTTTTACCGTGGTCAACATGGGCAATGATTGCGATGTTACGCAAATGCTTAATGTCGTCTGCCATAAATACTCGTATAAAATAAGGATTGCTAATTCAGCAAAAAAATAACTTGAATGGGCATAAATTGCCCAATAGGGACAGTCTTCTTAGAACTTAAGTACAATAAGAAAAGTTAACTATTATATCATGATTTTAGCCATAGTAAAAGAAGCCACCCAAAATAAAAAAGAACCGTCAATCATGACGGTTCTTTTAATCACTTGATAATCAAGGGATTGATTATCGAATAACCATATCTTTAGTTTGTTCTACAGTAGTTGATTTGTTGCCAGTAATCACAGCGATTACACGGCGGTTCAACGCACGACCTTCGTCAGTAGTGTTTGGAGCGATTGGACGGTCGAAGCCGTAGCCAATAGCACTTAGACGGTTAGGTGCGATACCAAACTCGTTAGCTAACATTAGCTTAACAGCGTTTGCACGCGCTTCTGATAGGCGTTGGTTGTACTTAGCACTTGAACGGTTGCTGTCTTTAGATGCATGTCCTTCAATAACAGCAGTAGCATTCGGGAACTCATTCATAGACTGTGCAACTTTTGCAACTTCTTCACGGAATTGTGGTTTGATTGCAGACTGGTCACGGTCGAAGAATACGCGTAGTTCACGGCGTAGTTGTTCCTCTAGTACGACAGTTTGTGGGCAGCCACGTGCATCAACCACTACATTGCGTGGCGTATCTGGGCAAGCATCTAGGTGATCTGGCACACCATCAAAATCGCTATCAATGATAGTCTCAACAGGTTCTACAACAGTGATTTCTTCCACTGGCTCTTCAACCACAGGAACTACAGGCTCTACAGGTACCACAGGAACTACAGGCTCTACAATCACAGCAGCTGGTGCCAAGCGACCGCCTAGAGTTACTTCCAAGCCTGCCAAAGCTAGACCTTCCCACCATTTGTTGTCAAAGTTGTGGATCGCACGAGCCTCACCACGAAGAGCCAATGCGTCATTTACTAGGTAGCGAGCACCTAGACCGATGTTACCAATCGTATCTTTTGAGCTAGTAACTTTAGTGCCTGCAGCAACTTGTTGATTTTGAGCGATGTCGCCATAAGGTGCGTTTGCTGCGTCAGCAGTATAAGCTACTTGGTTCTCAACTTTAGTTTTTTGTTGACCAGCACCAATTAAAACATATGGCTTTAACTTGGCATTAGAATTACCCAAACCGATTAGGAAGTTACCGCTAATAGTTTGTTGCTCTGAATCAAAACGGTTTGCGGCCATTTCTGCTGATTTCTTAGAAGCTTGTGCATCCGCACTAGACAAACCATACTCAACTTGTAGTTGGGTAGATGGGGTTAGTTCTACGCCAAGTGCAGCACCTACCCATAGATCACTCTCAAGAGCAACACCATCAGTATGCTTTTGGTTGGTCTCAAGTGTTTTACCAGTACGCAACACTTCACGCTGTTTGTCATGAGCCTCATCATTATAATGATAGCCTAGTAGTAGTGGGCTCACAGTTACGCCAGCAGAAGCTGCGGTCGTTGCAGTAGCAAGTACCGCTAGAGCGATTTTATTGAATTTCATAACTTCCTCCGAAGGAATGGTTGGTTTTAAAAAATTATGTAATATAACATTACCAATGTCTTATTCTACCATTAAGTTGGTCATCTGCCAACAGTTACTTTCGCAGACAACCCTTAATTTAAAGATAGATATATCTAGCTTAACGGCAATGGGTGAATTTTACAACCTTTTTTTGGATGATCGTTACATAACATTACATTAAAATGCTAATTATTTACAATGGCTCTTAAATTTTAAACAGCCATTCATCAAAAAATAAGCAAATACTAAACAGCACTTATTTTAGCATACTTTAGCGTATATCAATAGGCTTTGAAGCAAAGGCCGTTTTCATTTCTTTGACTGCCTGGTCAATCCCCATGAATATCGCATCTGCAATGAGCGAATGCCCAATATTAAGCTCATGGATACCTTCGATACAAGCAATACTGGACACATTCTCTCGTGTCAAGCCATGCCCTGCATTCACAAGTAGCGTATCGCTCTGCTCTTTTGCGTATCGCACCGCCTGTTTGATACGACTCAATTCATCACTGACAAGTTGCATATTACCCGACAGCCCTGCCTCAGCATACGCTCCTGTGTGTAGCTCGATGGCATCAGCACCACAGGCGATGGCAGTATCTATCTGATGAAACTCTGGATCAATGAATAACGACACCAAGATGTTTTTTTCTTGCAAGGCTTGAATGAATTCCGGCAATCTTCTTAGATTTGCCACATCAAGACCACCTTCTGTGGTAACTTCTTGGCGTTTTTCAGGCACCAAGCACACCCAAGTTGGCTGGACATCAAGGGCGATGGCTAGCATTTCTTCGGTTACCGCCATCTCAAGATTCATGCGAGTAGCTAGCCTATCTTTCATGGCATAGACATCAGCGTCCTTGATATGCCTGCGATCTTCACGCAAATGTAGCGTAATACCATCTGCACCCGCCTGCTCGCACAATAGTGCCACCTGTATCGGACAGGGGTAATCAACCCCTCGTGCATTACGAAGTGTCGCCACATGGTCAATATTAACCCCAAGCAGTGGTAAATTTGACATAAGACACCTTTTTCCTAACCATTTTTACATTAACATACACCAACACAACAAAGTTTGCCAACTATGATGACTGCTGATAAAATAAACTTTGTTGCCACAATTTTCGGCTGTGCAATGGTTTATAATCCAGCAGATAATTCATGACATCTCGTTGCAGTTGACCAAATTCTTCTATCTTTTGATAATAGATTTTCTCATCACCATCTGCCCGCCCCATGAGTAGCAAATCACAACCCAGATAAGACACTCGGCTTACTTTCTTTCCCTCACTTTGTGCTTGATGAATGATGGATGATGTAGTCAAGATAAACCCCATCTCTGGCACAAAACGATAATAAGCCTCTGCATCAATCTTCTTACCCACAGCATCATAGATAAAATCAATGCTTGCTCCAAGCTCATCAAATAACGCCCTCTCAAACCGCCGTAAAGACACCTTAAGATGACGAGTGTTGTCTGATGCCTCAAGATTGCCCAATGCTTGCAGTGCGATCACTTCTTCATGATAAACCTGCCAAAGCGTTGGACAAGGACTCTCCAAAGGCAACAGGCGACTTAGCACCTCATTCATATACAGTAGTGCGTATTGCACCTGCCCCATGACAGGCTTTAATACTGACCGTGCTGACAACTGAATCTGACTGAATGTCTTAAGCTCATTTTTTCCGCCAGCAAACAGCTCAAGTAACACAAAAGTAGGCATACCTCTTGCACCTACTCCGTGTACCAACCCAAATTCATGACTAAATAGCTGATAAATAGCTCGCTTTTCCTGATAGGGTCGTGTATGTAAAAGGTAGCCTGTCAGTCGCTGATTTTTCATGGTTGTCTAAGAACCTATGGTTTAGGAATTTCTTGAATAAGAAACTATAAGAAATCTTTTTACCACCTACTTAAAAACTCATCATTCATTTGGCATTGCACAGTAGCCATGTGATGATGTCTAGGCAATACTTGATTCTCTTACCAATATTTGCACAAATAATGGGGCAAGCACACCTAGCATCATCAGCACATTCATCACTGCCTTAATAACCCAAACTTGTCAAGGCACGCTCATCATCTGACCAACCCTTTTTCACCTTCACCCATAGGGTGAGCATGATTTTTCGATCAAACAGTGCCTCCATGTCCTTACGAGCATCGATGCCGACTTGCTTAATGCGACTGCCTTTATCACCGATAATGATGGTCTTTTGCCCTGCTCGTTCAACAAATATGGTCGCATCAATAAAAGTCATCGCCTTACGCCATTGACCTGTCTCTGGGTCTTTATGAGCAGACTCATCTTTAAAAATATCAATTTGCACGGTCAAATCATACGGCACTTCATCGCCTGATTGACGCATGATTTTTTCTCGGATAATCTCACTTGCCAAGAACCGCTCAGAACGATCAGTGATTTGTTCGGCATCAAAAATAGGCGGACGAATGGGCAAAAACTTGCCAATTACCTCTTTTAGGCGTGGCAAATTATATCCACGAAGTGCTGAGACTGGTACAATATCCGCAAAATCAAAGCTCTCATTAAAACTTTCAATCACAGGCAACATCAGCGACTTATCCTTAATGGTATCTGCTTTATTGATAATCAGTACAACGGGCAGATTGGTCGCTGAAAGTTTTTCCAAGGTCAATAAATCATCTTCACGCCACTGCAATCCATCAACAACAAATAATACCAAATCCACATCAGACAACGCTGACACCGCCGCCTTATTCATGCGTTCATTAATCGCTTTAACCTCTTTGGCATGAATACCAGGAGTGTCAACAAACACAATTTGCATCTGTTCATCAGTCAAAATCCCGTGTATGCGGTGGCGAGTCGTCTGTGGTTTTCGGCTGGTGATGGAGAGTTTTTTTCCAAGCAGATGATTCATGAGTGTGGACTTTCCAACATTTGGACGACCCACAATCGCCACAAAGCCAGACTTAAAGCCATCTAGATTTAATGTTGGTTTATCATCAAAAAATGCCAAAATCACATCATCATTATCGGCAGTCGAACGGTTGTCAGTCATATTTTTCCTTGTTATTCAAATTTGTTTAGCGTTAAAATCAATCAGATAAAGTCCATGCTATTAAAGCACAAAACCGCCCAATTTAAAAGGCGGGTTTAAAAAACTCATCAAGGTTTGTATGATGAAATGTGCCAATTTAAGCAGTTTGGGTTTTGTTAAGTTGATTTATCATCAACTCGGCACACTTTTGCTCAGCAATACGGCGAGACTCACCCATTTGTGTAATAGGCTTGATGTCCTCAATATTTACACAGCAAGTTACAACAAATACCTGATTGGGGGCATTGCCAATAATCTCATCAAGCTCATAAGTTGGCAAGGTCATGCGATTGCCCTGCAGCCACTCTTGTAGGCGAGATTTGGCATCTTTTAGTACTTTTTCCTCACCCACCTCCAAGATGAGCGATTCATACCAAGTTTTCACTAAATTTTTGACAAGCTTGATATCACCACTGTCAAGATATACCGCCGCAACGATTGCTTCCACCGCATCCGCCAAGATAGACGCACGATGACGACCTCCACCCTTTCGCTCGCCCACACCCAAAATCAAATGTCTAGATAATTCAAGCCGTTCGGCAATCTGCACCAAAGTCTCTTGGCGTACCAAAGTTGCACGCATACGAGTGAGTTTACCTTCATCATGGCGTGGAAAATGCAAAAACAATGCCTCCGCAATCATCATACCAAGTAACGCATCTCCCAAAAACTCCAATCGTTCATAACTTTCTTTGGGGTTATACGAACGGTGCGTCAATGCCCGCCTTAATAAACTTGGGTCATCAAACTCATAACCCAATTTTTCGCATAAAACAGGTAGCCCCTGTTCAAAATTGGCAAAATGCGTCAATTTATCTAACGAAGTTGCCTTGCGTCCATGGGTCATGATTTTATCTGATTGGTTCATTTATCGTCCTAACAATCCATATTATCAATCGATCGCACCCACTCGAGAAAAACTTGGTAAATTCAATCCAGGCTTTTTATGCATCCAAATATAAGTCGCCTTACCTGATAAATTCTCCTCTGGCACAAAACCCCAATAACGAGAATCTTTGCTGCTGTCTCGGTTATCTCCCAATACAAAGTATTGATTTGCTGGCACTTGAATTGACCATTCTTTACCCTCTGAAGCGATGACCTCAGGTGCTACTTCTTTTAGAAAATCACCTTGTGATGATGAGTTTAAATCACCCAGATAACGCACCAAATAGCGATGCTCGCCCAACGACTCTTGATAATAATGAGCAAATTTTTCTTCTTCACGCCCCAGTCTAGCACGCTCATCATCGCTTAGCACATAATTTTGAATCTGCTTAGGCATCAAGATATTTAAAAGTTCATCATCAATCCCATGCTCAACTTTCTTAGTAGCAACCTGTTCGCCATTAACAGACAAATTTCCATCTTTATAAGACACTGTATCGCCTGGTAGACCAATCACTCGTTTGATGTAGTACATATTTGGTTCTAAAGGATAGCGGAATACCGCCACATCGCCACGCTCTGGACTGCCTGTATTTAAGATTTTGGTGTGGGTAATAGGCAGGCGAAGCCCATAGGATGACTTATCAACCACCACAAAATCACCTGTATGCAAGGTTGGTACCATTGAGCTTGATGGAATGGTAAATGGCTCAATAACAAAAGAACGCACAATTACAATCAACAATAAGATTGGTAAGAATTCGTACGCCCAACGCACCAAGAAGTTCTCAGACTGCCCCTCTTTATCCACTTGAGCCAACAAAAGCTCTTGCTTAGCACGCTGATAAGAATTGTGTGCCTGCATCACTTCATGGGGCGTGGTTTGTGTTGGCACCAATACATCAATATCATCTGACAGCCCATGCTCTTTTAAACGGCCGTGCAAGACTTGCTTAGCTTCATTAAGCTGTTTTTGTGCCTGCCTTAATTTTTTGTCCGACAACTTAATGACTTGATGTTGTTTTAGGACAAATTTATCCACCAACCACACCAATAAAAAGACGATGGTTACTGGTACCAGTATTAAATTGATGTCAAAATTCACAACAACACCCCAACTTTATTAATCAACCAAAATTCACAAATCATATTAACTATCAACTTTTAGCACTGCCAAAAATGCTTCTTGCGGAATTTCTACAGAGCCTACTTGCTTCATGCGTTTTTTGCCTGCTTTTTGTTTTTCAAGCAGTTTTTTCTTACGACTGACATCGCCACCGTAACACTTAGCAAGAACATCTTTACGCATTGCCTTAACAGTGGAGCGAGCAATAATCTGACTACCAATGGCGGCCTGAATCGCCACATCAAACATCTGGCGTGGAATCAACTCCTTCATCTTCTCAACCAGCTGACCGCCACGACGGCGTGCATGTTCTTGATGGCAGATCATGGCAAGAGCATCAACCTTCTCACCATTAATCAGCACATCAACACGAGACAATTTATCTGCTTGATAACGCTCAAAACCATAATCTAGCGACGCAAAACCACGAGAAGCAGATTTTAATTTATCAAAAAAATCCATCACAACCTCGCCCATTGGGATATCAAAGATTACTTGTACTTGGCGAGCCATAAATTTCATGTCCACCTGCACGCCTCGGCGTTCGATAGCAAGAGTAATGACATTGCCCAGATACTCTTGTGGAACAAGGATATGACATCTGGCAATCGGTTCACGAAATTCAGCTATCACGCCCACATCAGGTAGACGAGATGGGTTGTCAACATAGACAACATCGCCATTTTTCTTAACCACCTCATAGATGACCGATGGTGCAGTGGTAATCAAATCAAGGTCATACTCTCGCTCCAATCGCTCTTGGATAATCTCCATGTGTAGCATACCCAAAAAGCCACAACGAAATCCAAAACCCAAAGCATCTGAAGTATCAGGTTCAAAGAATAAGGCTGCATCATTGATTTGTAGCTTTTGTAAAGCCTCACGAAATTTTTCAAAATCACTTGAATCAATCGGAAACATACCCGCATAAACTTGCGGTGTTACCTTCTGGAAGCCAGGAATATTCTCCACCTCAGGGGTCTTAGCCAAAGTGATGGTATCGCCCACAGGTGCACCTTGAATGTCTTTAATGCCTGCGATAATAAAACCAACTTCGCCCGCCTTTAACACACCCGTCTCCAAGCGTTTTGGCGTAAATACACCAATAGAAGTTACCAAGTGGTTTTCACCTGTTGATTTAACAAAAATACGGTCGCCTGTACGCACCTCACCTTCACGCACACGCACTAGCGATACCACACCCAAATAATTATCAAACCAAGAATCAATAATCAAAGCCTGCAAAGGAGCATCTCTATCGCCTGTTGGTGCAGGAATGGTTTCCACTAAAGTTTGTAGCAACTCATCAATACCAAGACCTGTTTTCGCTGATACTCGAGGTGCTTCTACCGCCTCAATACCAATGATATCCTCAATCTCTTCAATCACTCGTTCAGGCTCAACCTGAGGTAAATCAATTTTATTCAGCACAGGCAGCACCTCAAGCCCTTGCTCAACTGCTGTATAACAGTTCGCTACACTCTGTGCTTCAACACCTTGAGCAGCATCTACCACCAATAATGCACCTTCACAGGCCGCTAACGAACGAGAAACCTCATAACTAAAATCCACATGGCCTGGCGTATCAATAAAATTTAATTGGTACTGCTCACCATTTGGGTGATTATAATACAAAGTAACCGACTGGGCCTTAATGGTAATGCCTCGCTCTCGCTCAATGTCCATACTATCTAAGACTTGAGCTTGCATTTCCCTTTCAGAAAGTCCGCCACACACCTGAATGAAGCGGTCGGCAAGTGTACTTTTACCATGGTCAATGTGAGCAATGATTGAAAAATTACGGATATGAGTAAGATCTGTCATGAGTAAGATGGGTCACAAAACAAAAAATAATAACAGGGTATTGTAGCAGTTTTTATTCAAAAAAGCACAGACAATTCAAAGATAAGAGATGAAATTATTCAGTCAACCCCCCAAACATAAACCCCCCACATTTTCCAATGTGAGGGGTTTGAAATAAGGTGCTGACGATGACCTACTCTCACATGGGCGAACCACACTACCATCGGCGCTAAGACATTTCACTTCTGAGTTCGGGAAGGGATCAGGTGGTTCCATCTTGCTATTGTCGTCAGCGTAAAAGGATTAACAACGCTGTATGAGTCTGTTTTTTTATTTTTATTCAAGATTGATTCAAGCTTGTTAGGTAAAATCTTTACACTTACTTATACAACACATGAAATGGTTTTAAACCACTTGGGTGTTGTATGGTCAAGCCAAACGAGCAATTAGTATTGGTTAGCTACACATGTCACCATGCTTCCACACCCAACCTATCAACGTCGTAGTCTACAACGGCTCTTTAGGGAAATCTTATCTTGAGGTGGGCTTCCCGCTTAGATGCTTTCAGCGGTTATCCCATCCGAACGTAGCTACCCGGCAATGCTTCTGGCGAAACAACCGGAACACCAGAGGTTCGTCCACTCTGGTCCTCTCGTACTAGGAGCAGATCCTCTCAAATTTCCAACGCCCACGGTAGATAGGGACCGAACTGTCTCACGACGTTCTAAACCCAGCTCGCGTACCTCTTTAAATGGCGAACAGCCATACCCTTGGGACCTGCTTCAGCCCCAGGATGAGATGAGCCGACATCGAGGTGCCAAACACCGCCGTCGATATGAACTCTTGGGCGGTATCAGCCTGTTATCCCCAGAGTACCTTTTATCCGTTGAGCGATGGCCCTTCCATACAGAACCACCGGATCACTAAGACCTACTTTCGTACCTGCTCGACTTGTGGGTCTCGCAGTTAAGCGCGCTTTTGCCTTTATACTCTTTGAACGATTTCCGACCGTTCTGAGCGCACCTTCGTACTCCTCCGTTACTCTTTAGGAGGAGACCGCCCCAGTCAAACTACCCACCATACATTGTCCTCGATACTGTTATATCTAAGTTAGAACCCCAACATAACCAGGGTGGTATTTCAAGGTTGGCTCCATGGCAACTGGCGTCACCACTTCAAAGCCTCCCACCTATCCTACACAAGTTAGGTCAAAGTTCAATGTAAAGCTGTAGTAAAGGTTCACGGGGTCTTTCCGTCTAGCCGCGGGTACACAGCATCTTCACTGCGATTTCGATTTCACTGAGTCTCTGCTGGAGACAGCGCTGCCATCATTATGCCATTCGTGCAGGTCGGAACTTACCCGACAAGGAATTTCGCTACCTTAGGACCGTTATAGTTACGGCCGCCGTTTACTGGGGCTTCGATCAAGAGCTTCGCTTACGCTAACCCCATCAATTAACCTTCCAGCACCGGGCAGGCATCACACCCTATACGTCCACTTTCGTGTTTGCAGAGTGCTGTGTTTTTAATAAACAGTTGCAGCAGCCTGGTATCTGCGACTGCCAACAGCTCAAAGAGCAAGTCTTATCACCATCGGCAGCGTACCTTCTCCCGAAGTTACGGTACCATTTTGCCTAGTTCCTTCAGCAGAGTTCTCTCAAGCGCCTTGGTATTCTCTACCTGACCACCTGTGTCGGTTTCGGGTACGATTTGTTTATGACTATCGCTTAGAAGCTTTTCCTGGAAGCATGGTATTTGCCACTTTGCCAGTAAACTGGCTTGCTATCAGATCTCAGTAATAGTCTAGCGGATTTGCCTACTAAACCTACCTACATCCTTCCACCTGGACAACCAACGCCAGGCTGACATAACCTTCTCCGTCCCTCCATCGCATCATAAACAAGTATTGGAATATTAACCAATTTCCCATCGACTACGCCTTTCGGCCTCGCCTTAGGGGTCGACTCACCCAGCCCCGATTAACGTTGGACTGGAACCCTTGGTCTTCCGGCGTGCGAGCTTTTCACTCGCATTGTCGTTACTCACGTCAGCATTCGCTCTTGTGATACCTCCAGCATACCTTACGATACACCTTCACAGGCTTACACAACGCTCCCCTACCACTTAATTGAAACAATTAAATCCGCAGCTTCGGCTCCTAGTTTGAGCCCCGTTACATCTTCCGCGCAGGCCGACTCGACTAGTGAGCTATTACGCTTTCTTTAAATGATGGCTGCTTCTAAGCCAACATCCTAGCTGTCTGTGCCTTCCCACATCGTTTCCCACTTAACTAGGAATTTGGGGCCTTAGCTGGCGGTCTGGGTTGTTTCCCTCTTGACGACGGACGTTAGCACCCGCCGTCTGTCTCCCGGATAGTACTCATCGGTATTCGGAGTTTGCATCGGTTTGGTAAGTCGGTGTGACCCCCTAGCCGAAACAGTGCTCTACCCCCAATGGTATTCGTCCGAGGCGCTACCTAAATAGCTTTCGGGGAGAACCAGCTATCACCGAGTTTGATTAGCCTTTCACCCCTATCCACAAGTCATCCCCTGGCTTTTCAACGACAGTGGGTTCGGTCCTCCGGTGCCTGTTACGGCACTTTCAACCTGCTCATGGATAGATCACTCGGTTTCGGGTCTATACCCTGCAACTAAGACGCCCTATTAAGACTCGGTTTCCCTACGGCTCCCCTAAACGGTTAACCTTGCTACAGAATATAAGTCGCTGACCCATTATACAAAAGGTACGCCGTCACGGAACAAGTCCGCTCCGACTGCTTGTATGCACACGGTTTCAGGTTCTATTTCACTCCCCTAACAGGGGTTCTTTTCGCCTTTCCCTCACGGTACTGGTTCACTATCGGTCAGTCAGGAGTATTTAGCCTTGGAGGATGGTCCCCCCATCTTCAGACAAGATTTCACGTGTCTCGCCCTACTTAATATGTCTCATAAACAGTTTCGCATACAGGACTATCACCTACTATGGTTGGCTTTCCCACGCCATTTTGCTACTGTAAATTTGATCGGCTCCTCCCCGTTCGCTCGCCGCTACTTGGGGAATCTCAATTGATGTCTTTTCCTCGGGGTACTGAGATGTTTCACTTCTCCCGGTTTGCCTTCTATCCAAAGAATAGAATACCTATCTTATGATAAGTGGGTTTCCCCATTCAGAAATCGCCGGGTCACAGGATATTGCCACCTCACCGACGCTTATCGCAGGCTATCACGTCTTTCATCGCCTCTGACTGCCAAGGCATCCACCATGTGCACTTCATTACTTGACCATACAACCCCAAGGGGTCTTATGGGTAATGTGTAACGATTTACCTATGTTTACGCTTGATTCAGTTCTCTTTACTTTATCCAATCACCTTCTATAAAAGAAGTGGAGTGTGATTGGAATGGTTAATTATTTGTTGGAATTAAATAATTAACCCAGACTCATATTTTCGTTGTTAAATAATGATATGAACTTCGTCAGTTCATAAAGTTAAAGCATAAATAAGAAATCTCTTATCAAATTGCTTATGTATGCTTTTGATGTTTAAATATGGTGGAGTTAAGGAGAGTCGAACTCCTGACCTCCTGCGTGCAAGGCAGGCGCTCTACCAACTGAGCTATAACCCCAATATGGTGGGTCTAATAAGACTTGAACTTATGACCCCCGCGTTATCAACACGGTGCTCTAACCAACTGAGCTATAGACCCGTTTTAAACATCTTACTAAAGAACAACTTGTTGTGAATTCTTGCTAATCAGATAATATCGTTAAGGAGGTGATCCAGCCGCAGGTTCCCCTACGGCTACCTTGTTACGACTTCACCCCAGTCATCGACCCCACCGTGGTGATCGCCCTCTTGCGTTAGGCTAACCACTTCTGGTGAGATCAACTCCCATGGTGTGACGGGCGGTGTGTACAAGGCCCGGGAACGTATTCACCGCAGCATTCTGATCTGCGATTACTAGCGATTCCGACTTCATGGAGTCGAGTTGCAGACTCCAATCCGGACTACGATTGGCTTTTTGAGATTAGCATCACATCGCTGTGTAGCAACCCTTTGTACCAACCATTGTAGCACGTGTGTAGCCCTGGTCGTAAGGGCCATGATGACTTGACGTCGTCCCCGCCTTCCTCCAGTTTGTCACTGGCAGTATCCTTAGAGTTCCCGACTTAAATCGCTGGTAACTAAGGAAAAGGGTTGCGCTCGTTGCGGGACTTAACCCAACATCTCACGACACGAGCTGACGACAGCCATGCAGCACCTGTATCAGAGTTCCCGAAGGCACTAAGCTATCTCTAGCGAATTCTCTGTATGTCAAGACCAGGTAAGGTTCTTCGCGTTGCATCGAATTAAACCACATGCTCCACCGCTTGTGCGGGCCCCCGTCAATTCATTTGAGTTTTAACCTTGCGGCCGTACTCCCCAGGCGGTCTACTTATTGCGTTAACTGCGTCACTAAGTCTTCAAGAGACCCAACGACTGGTAGACATCGTTTACGGCGTGGACTACCAGGGTATCTAATCCTGTTTGCTACCCACGCTTTCGAACCTCAGTGTCAGTATGATGCCAGGAAGCTGCCTTCGCCATCGGTATTCCTCCAGATCTCTACGCATTTCACCGCTACACCTGGAATTCTACTTCCCTCTCACCTACTCTAGCCACCCAGTATCAGATGCAGTTCCCAAGTTAAGCCCGGGGATTTCACATCTGACTTAAGCAGCCACCTACGCTCGCTTTACGCCCAGTAATTCCGATTAACGCTTGCACCCTCTGTATTACCGCGGCTGCTGGCACAGAGTTAGCCGGTGCTTATTCTGTGGGTAACGTCAGGGCTAGCTGGTATTAGCAACTAGCTTTTCCTCCCCACTTAAAGTGCTTTACAACCAAAAGGCCTTCTTCACACACGCGGCATGGCTGGATCAGGCTTTCGCCCATTGTCCAATATTCCCCACTGCTGCCTCCCGTAGGAGTCTGGGCCGTGTCTCAGTCCCAGTGTGGCTGATCATCCTCTCAGACCAGCTACAGATCGTCGCCTTGGTAGGCCTTTACCCCACCAACTAGCTAATCCGACTTAGGCTCATCTAATAGCGAGAGCTAAAAGCCCCCTTTCTCTCGTAAGACGTATGCGGTATTAGCGTAAGTTTCCCTACGTTATCCCCCACTACTAGGCAGATTCCTAAGCATTACTCACCCGTTCGCCACTAATCTTCTCTAGCAAGCTAGAGCGTCATCGTTCGACTTGCATGTGTTAAGCCTGCCGCCAGCGTTCAATCTGAGCCATGATCAAACTCTTCAGTTTAATCTTTCTAAGTAACCCATTAAGTGGGTCAATCTTGGCTCATTTATTACTAGCAAATTTGCTCATCGTGTAAATGAATTAACTTTGAGTATTTTTGCTTGATAAATGATAATTTTTGTATTATCTTGTATTAGCAAAAATCCACACAAGTTGTTCTTTAGTTTGGATTTTAAATAGTGTCATTCGTTGTCGTCCAGCGAATGAGTGCGTATTATACGCTGTTTTTATTTGGTGTCAAGCTTTTTTTAAAAATTTTAAAGTTTTTTTTAATGACAATTTTCAGATTAAAAAGGCTTGTTCGTTAGCTGAGATAACATTATATAATATATTAAAATTAAGTCAAGTATTTTTTGAAAAAATTTTAATTATTATCATTTGTAATTGGTGGCGATGAAGAGACTTGAACTCTTGACCTCACGATTATGAGTCGTGCGCTCTAACCAGCTGAGCTACATCGCCATTACAGGGTGTAAATTATACAGATAATTTTAACTGCTGTCAATGCTGATTTTTGCAATTTCTTAAATATTTTTAAAATATTTCAGAAATTAAAAAAGCGGGCAAACCGATAAGCCGGGTTCTGTCGTGGACAATCATTCATCTAGGCGTATCATCGCTAATACGCTCAAGCAACCTACCCGTGTCCCAAGCGGGCAACTCGTTGGACACCTATTTGGTCTTGCTACGAGTGGAGTTTACCATGCCATGAACTGTTGCCAGTCATGCGGTGTGCTCTTACCACACCCTTTCACCCTTACCCATATAAATATAGGCGGTCTGCTCTCTGTTGCACTGGTCGTAGGCTTTCGCCCCCTAGCCGTTAGCTAGCACTCTGCCCTATGTAGCCCGGACTTTCCTCCCCTTCTATATAGAAGTGGCGATTGTCTGGTTTGCCAAGTGGCTATTATAGCACAGTTTAGGCTGATTGTCCTGTTATTCTATGAAATTTTTGCAACAATGCCATCTGGTCTTCAAAGTGATCAAGGTCTTTTGGGATACAGTCTACAGGACAGATATCCACGCACTGGGGTGTATCAAAATGCCCAACACATTCAGTACACAAATTAGGGTCAATGACATAAATGTCATCGCCTGCTGATATTGCCTCGTTTGGACATACAGGTTCACATACATCACAATTGATGCACTCTTGTGTAATTTTTAATGCCATAAATTCAGCTTATCTTGTTAAAAACTTCTGTTCAAAACCTGCCAAGACACAAGGTGGCACAAATTTTGAAACATCACCACCCAACTTTGCTACCTCACGCACCAAAGTTGATGAAACGAATGAATACTCTTGAGATGGCGTTAAAAATACCGCTTCAAAATTCTCATCTAAACTGCGATTCATGTTCGCCAAACCAAATTCATATTCAAAATCTGACACTGCCCTAAGTCCACGAATGACTGCTTGAACTCCTTGCTCTTTAGCAAAATCCACCAAGAGTCCCTCAAAACCCACTACAGAAATCCTTGGATCGCCATCAAAAACTGACTCCACCAATGCCACTCGCTCATCAAAACTAAACAAAGGTTTTTTATGGTGAGCGAATGCTACGGCAATGACCACCTCATCAAACAATCTTAATGCTCGCTTGACAAGATCCACATGACCATTAGTTATGGGGTCAAAAGTACCAGGATAGAGAGCTTTTTTTTGGGCATGATTAGTCATGACACATCGCTTTTTAAAAATTAGGTGCTTATGCTACCAAAATTTTTATGAACTTTAAACCAATTTTGATAGAAATTTATAAGGATGCACCAACTTCCTAGCAAGTCGCATTTTATCAAACCATTACTCAATTATCCCATTCATCATGGCAGCTCGACCGTATATTCACTAACATCAGGTAGAGACTTAGTTAGACCTTGTTGTTGCATAAAATTCGCCATCGTCTCGTAGCGCGCTTTGTCTAACACCTTTGGATTATCCGCTAAATGTGGCAAAGTATCTGTCCACGCCAGACGATTTAATTCATTACCCAACTCGTTTGGCTTATAAGAAACGAACAATTTCCATGCTTCATCTGGATTGGTCTTGATGAAGTCTGTCGCCTGCTGAATGGCCGTCATAAAACGAGCCAGTTTCTCTTCTTGAATGCGTTGCTTATGAGCGACAAAAATCAGCTCATCATAAGCAGGCACACCGTGTTGTTCAGGATAGAATGCCAAACCTTCATGCTTTTCAAGTTTTAGTTGATTGAGTTCAAAGTTGCGAAGCGAACCAATCACCGCATCTGTCTGACCACTAAGTAATGATGGCGATAAAGACCAATTAACATTAACCAATTCAACATCTTTTGCATCAAGACTGGCAGAAGCCAACATGGTTTTTAACAAAAGCTCTTCAAAACCACTGACTGAATAACCAATCTTTTTACCCTTTAGATCGGCAAGATTAGAAATACCACTCTCTTTTAATACCACCAGACTGTTTAATGGCGAGTCGATGACCGTACCAATTCTTACCAAAGGCAGACCTTCTGCAACTTGCTGTTGAAGCTGTGGCTGATAATCAATGGCGATGTCTGCTTTTTGGGCTGCCACAAGCTTCGGCGGCATAGATGGGTCGGCAGGCTCAATAATTTCTACCTCCAAACCCTGATCATCAAAATAGCCTTTTTGCCTAGCAACGATAATGGCGGCATGATTGGGATTGGCAAACCAATCAAGTAGCAGTGATACTTTTTGGGTGCTTGGCATGGCGGTATCTGCTTGTTTATCCTTATTGGGAGTGCAAGCTGTCAGCACGCCCACCATCGCAAGTACCACCACACCTGATAAAAATTTAGAGATCACAATAAAACTCCTTTACTTTTTGGTTGTTGTAAACAAACATGATTAATGCATATGAGTCGCCCATGGAATTAGGCGTTTTAATAAACAATCGCCCGCAAAATACAACACCAACGCAATGATCAATAGTACAAATAATGCCACAAACATCAAATCCACCTGCATTCTGGCGTTGGCGTGTAACATAAGATATCCTAGCCCTTCAGATGAACCAACCCACTCGCCTACCACTGCACCAATCGGAGCAATAGAGATGGCGATTCTAAGTCCTGACGCCAATGCAGGCAAAGCAGCAGGCAATTTTACTTTTAAGAGCGTCTGCCATGCACTGATACGGTAAGTCTTTGCTAAATCTAGCCAAGCCTTTGGGGTTTGGCAAAGCCCATCAAAACAGGCTGTCGTTACTGGAAAATAAATAATAAGCACAGTCATGACAATCTTAGATGCAATGCCATAACCAAGCCACAACACCAAAAGCGGTGCAATGGCAAATACGGGAATCGCTTGCGAAATGACAAGCAATGGCAACAAAATCGATGAAATTCGCCTTGAACTACTAAGAAGCAATGCTGAACATACTCCCATGACAGCACCAACCCCCAAACCCAATAAAATCTCAAGCAAAGTAACCTTGGTGTGATGCCAAATCAGCGGTGTATTGACCAAAAAAGTATCCAACACCATCATTGGGCTTGGCAGGATATAACGGGGCAACTCAAAGATACTTACCACAAACTGCCACAACAAGATGAGTATGAGTGCAATCAAGGGTATTTTAATCAGTTTCATCACCACCCCTAAACCGAAAGTTCACTCAAAAGTCGTGCGTGCAATACACCAAACTCACCATCGTCAAGTTGTCTGACAGGGCGACCACTTGGGCTAATTTTAGTAGAAATTACAGCAGGGGACTGTTTTAGCACATAAATATCATCGCTTAGACGAATCGCTTCTTGGGGATCATGGGTGATAAGCAAGACAGTTTTTTGTTGTAGTAAGTCATAAGATAAAGCCTGTAACTCATGACGAGTTACCGCATCAAGAGCTGAAAACGGCTCGTCCATCAACACCAAATCCGCCTTCATCATCAAAGTGCGAGCCAATGCTACCCGCTGACGCTGTCCACCTGATAATTCATAGGTTTTTTTGTGTAAATAGGCATCCATCTTGACTTTTTTTAATAAAAGCAACGCCTCCTCTTTGGTGTGCGGTGTTTTTTGTCCTGACAAATGGGCGGATAACTGCACATTGTCCAAGACAGACAGCCACGGATACAAAGAGTCGTGCTGAGCCAAATAGGATAATTGAATGCCATCAGCAAAACCTATCCGACCAGTAAAATTCTGCTCAAGTCCTGCGATGATGCGAAGAAGGGTTGATTTGCCCACACCTGATGCACCCAATAGGCTAGTAAACCGCCCTTTTGGCAAGGTGAAATCAAAATCATGAAAAATAGACTGCTCGCCAAACTTGAACGATAAACCCACAATCTCAACACACATCATGGATTACCTCGCCAAGCAAAGCGGCACAAGGAATGATCAACATGGTTAGTTTCCTACGACAGCATTAACTGAACAGGTTCACGGGTATCATCTCAGCCATCTATGACAGCACCCCGACTAAACAAAATAACTATAATTTGAGCAATTATAAGCCAAGATAATTCATAAAACCACTCACGGTAAATCATGACCATAATAATAAAGGTTTTGTTAGGCTAATCAGCGCTTGGCAAAACCTTGCTTTTGTAGGTAGTCTAACATGAAAGGACGCACTTCGCCACCAAATGTTGCAGCAATTTGAGCCTTCCAATCCAAATCAAGACCACGCCCCTGATAGTATTCACGCACCTGCTCATTATAAGTGGCAAGCACATCATCGCTAGCGATTTGATAAGTATCAGTAGAAACCAGCGTTTGTAGTGGCAAACGCGGTCTTTGTGATTGGTTAATCTTAGATTCCCAATCAGGATGCCCCAAACATAATCCAAACAATGGCACAACATGCTTTGGCAAGCCCAAAATTTCACCTGCACGCTCAATATCGTTGCGAAGCGAGCCAATATATACACCACCTAGACCCAAGCTCTCGGCGGCGGCAAGGATATTTTGTGCCATAAGTGCTGCGTCAATAGCACCAATAAGCGTCACTTCCATCCAGTCTGTCTGCACATCGGCAAGCTGATTGTGACGATGAGCATCCATACAAAAAACCAAATATTCTGCACATGACTCCACATAGCCATGACCCAATCGCTTACCCTCTGCCAATGCCTGAGTGTATTCATCTTCACTCATGTCGCACGAAATCTGACGCAAAGCGGTACGCTTATTGGTATCAATCACACGAATGATACTGGTTGCCTGCAAAAAACTAGAAGTTGATACCGCACGCCCTGCTTCCAAGATGGTAGTTAACGCCTCATCAGAAATCGACTCGCCTGTGTATTTGCGTATTGAGCGGTGATTGAGCAGGGTTTCAATGGTAGATGCACTGTTTAGCATGAACGCATTCCTTTTTAGTTTGTTAATTATCAAAAAATTATAAAAATCAATATAAGCTAGCATGGTATCAATTATCAACCACAAAGGCAAATTGATTTGACAATTTTTTGTGTTTTTGGACAGATTTTCACAATTAACAGATGGGCTACTTTATCTGCTAAGATAATTTGTTATAATACCAATCAAGATTAAACAAAAAATACAAAAACTGGACAATTATCATGGCAAAAAAACCAAGTAACCAAATCTGTGCCAACAAAAAAGCAAGGCATGAATATTTTATTGAAGAAACTTTTGAGGCAGGATTGGCCTTAGAAGGCTGGGAAGTTAAATCCATTCGAGCAGGCAAAATGACCATCACCGATGCCTATGTTATCTTTAAAAATGGCGAAGCATTCTTGTTCGGAGCACACATTCAACCGCTATTAACCAGTTCAACTCACATAAACCCTGACAACATTCGTACCAGAAAGTTGCTATTAAACCGCCGTGAGATTGACAAATTATTTGGCATGGTCAATCAAAAAGGCTATGCGGTCGTGCCACTGTCATGCTATTGGAAAGCATCACGAGTCAAATGTGAAATCGCTCTTGCCAAAGGCAAAAAACTACACGACAAAAGAGCGACCCTCAAAGAGCGTGATTGGCAAATGGATAAAAAGCGTGGCTTTAAGGCGGACTTACGCTAAATTAGCCTATTTACAACATTGACAACAAGCCATATCAAAGAGGCTGTGTGTTTAATCTCTTTGATATGCTAATGATGCCATCAAAAAAGTTAGGCAGGCTTGTTTTTATTACCACTGATGGTACTCATGCCTTGTACTATCAAGCATAAAATACCTGCCCAAATCAACCCATAGCTAGCTAGCATATCTAGTGTAAATGTACCGCCAAGCACCGTTACTGCCAACAAGAACAGCAACGCAGGTTCAAGATAGCCCACCAAACCAAACAGACTAACAGGCAGGAGTCGATTTGCTTCTAGATGCGATTGTAGTGCCAATATGCTAATCACACCCAACCCTACGACTTTTAGAAATAACCAACCATTTTGCAACACCATACTCACATTCTGATCATACATCAATAGGTATATCAAGCAAAATGGGGCGATTAGCACCGCATCCACAAACATGCCTGTGATGGCACGCACCTTTTGCACACGACGCATGACATAATAGATGGGGTAAGTCATACAGACCCAAAAAGTCGCCCAACTTAGCTCACCTGTCCGCATAATCTCCAATGCCACACCTGCCACCGCCAACAATACAGCAAGCCACTGAACCTTGGTCAGTTTTTCTTTAAAAAATATACAACCAAACAGCACCATCACCAAAGGAAATAAAAAATACCCCATCGCCGTCTGTACGCCCTGCTGATTTAACGGTGCCC
The DNA here is from genome assembly GCF_030177935.1 of Moraxella haemolytica. NCBI lineage: Bacteria > Pseudomonadati > Pseudomonadota > Gammaproteobacteria > Moraxellales > Moraxellaceae > Moraxella > Moraxella haemolytica. The sequence continues at coordinate 127,721 of NZ_CP089974.1, read as the reverse complement.
ACATAAATAGCCATAGTTGACTACCAAAAATTGGGGTCGGCAGTAGCAACCACGCCCACGCCTTAACGCCATGCACCGCTTTTAGGTCGCCGATAACGCTCTTGATTTGACCACTAAACACCAAAAAGATGAGCAGGCACCCCAAAATCATTACCATTCGCCACAAAAACACGCTCGTACCCGACAACGGCGATAACCATTGACCATAAGAATAAAGCACGCCAAACAAAACATTGGCAAAAACTGCCAGGACCACCCCTAGGATGAATTTCTGACGACTCGTGTTTGTGGATTGATTGATGGCGGTAGATGTGTTATTACTCATGAATGCCTGCTTTTTTTGCATTAAATCATCGCACTTATTTTAAGGGAAGTTGTTGATAAAAATTTTGGATTCTTTATAAAATATGCTTTTATTTTGCAAATTTTTTATATTTTTGATAAAATTTCTCACAGACTAACAGAATTGCGTAAAATTATTTTATGAATACTCCGCCATGAATCACACTCTAGACGATACCGATAAAGTCATCTTAAACCTACTACAAGATGATGCCACCACACCCCTAAAAATCATTGCTGAGCATGCACGCATCTCTATCGCTACCGCCCAACGCAGAATCAACACACTCATCGAACAACAAGTCATTGACCGTCAGGTTGCCATCATCAACCCACTGAAAGTCGGCTATGGATTGACAGTGTTAGTCATGATTAAAATGGCCACTTCTAATGTTTCCATGCAACAACGGTTTGAGCGGATCATGTCTGCTGAACCGCAGGTGATGATGTGCTATGAGATTTCTGGAAATTATGACTTCATGCTGGTAGTGAACAGTCAAAACATGCGGGACTACCACGCCTTTACACGCAGGTTATTGACCAGCGAAAACAATGTTAATCATTTTAATAGTCAATTCGTCATGAATTTTATTAAATCTGGTACAAAAATTACGCTAAAATAAACGCATTTTCACATTCTTATCACTCAAGGTTTATCATGAAAAAAATTCTAAGTCTTGGTCTATTGTGCTATCTGACTGCCTGCACACAACCTGAACCATTACAGACCACAAAAAGCACCACCAACGCACATAGTAGCCAAGCACCAACTGATATCTTATCTGATGCTGATGACGCCATCGAGTCACAGCCCATAACCACACCGGATGGTAAAATTCAAATCGACTGGTCGCTCATTGATACAAAAACACCCCGAGCCGACCTAGCAAACTATCCATACCCCATCGCCATTGATAGCCAAGCAGTCAAAAACTACGCCACTGCCCATAAAATCAGCGATGGCGAAGCACAGCATAGCATTGTCGTAAGCATGGCATCCCCTGAAGCCTTAGGCAAACTACTTGACCAACTTGAGAACAGTTATCTAGGTCATGAGCTTGTAGATGGAGCAAATATGGCTCTCATTATCCATACCACAGACAATGTCATCGCTGATGAACGAGACTATATCTTTGCCGATAAATTTGGCGAAGGTCTGGTGCTACCCATCAAAATCACACCAAAACAATAATCCAATGAACAATTCAGCCAAAAAAGGAGTATCTCTTTTTTGGCTGATGGCAACATTAATGGTTTTTTGCCCCAAATGAACCTAAATAAATGGCAAGCATCACCAAAAATGCCCCACCCCATTGCCATGCGTTGATCGCTTTATCCAACCAAAAATAATCAATGAGTAGTGCTGCTACAGGCTCAGACAACAACAAAAGCCCTGTCAAAGATAATGCTAACTTTGGAATAGAATAACCAATCAAGCCCCAAGCCAAGCACTGCATGACAGCACCATAAACCAAAACCCAGCCCCACTCACTCATGGTCATTGGCAAAATTTGCCCATCATTCCACAAAAACATCATGGGCAAAAGTGCCATTGCTCCACCTGTACCAATGATGGTCATCATAGGCAATATGGCAACTTTGGCTACTTCATGTACACGGCGAATATACGCCATTGATAACGCCAAAAAACCGCCTGAAGCAATACCAGCAACAAAGCCCCATAATGCCGCATCATTGGTTGCAAACTCAGGGCTAGCAATGAATATCACACCAATCGATGCCATGGCAAGGCTCATCAGCTGTATTTTGTTTTGTTTTTCACCAAACCACAAAAAAGCAATAAATGCCAAAAAGAATATTTGTAAGCTATTTAACAAGGTAGAGATACCTGGTCCTACTGCATAGATGCTCTCATGCCACAATGCCAAGTCAAGCCCCAATGCCACTCCTGATGCCAAAGCCAAAGCAATGGATTTTTTGCTAGTGGGAAAGGCTTGACGACAAATCATGGAAAGCACCCAGAAAATACAGGCTGAGATGAACAGTCGCCAGAACGCCATCGCAAAGCCACCTAGACCATCAACATGAGCAACAATCAAACTCCCAAGTCCAAACAAAACACAACCAATCAACAGTCCAGCCATTGACAGTACATCACTTTTGCTTCTAGGTTGCGTATGCTGATTGCCCATCATTTGCCTTATTCATAACTTAATATTTATATTTGATAATCCATCATAACCATTAGTAAAGTCAAGCACAACACCATATTTGCTCTTAGTAGCATCACACACGCCCATGTTCACCAAGCAGAGCCAAGAACGCCTCTTCATCAACGATTTTTATGCCAAGCTCGTTAGCCTTAGCTAGCTTAGAGCCCGCCTTTTCACCCGCCAGTAGCACACCGGTCCTAGCAGATACCGAGCCTGATACTTTTGCCCCTAACGCCTGCAAATGAGCTTTTGCCTCATCTCGCCCCATCGCAGACAGCGTACCTGTTACCACCCAAGTCTGACCCTCAAGCGGTGTATTTAAAGCACTCTTGGTCATCGCCTCCCATGCCACACCTGAATTTAGTAGTGCATCAATGACCTCATTGTTGTGTGCACTATCAAAAAAATCATTGATACTATGGGCGGTGATGTCGCCCACATCAGGCACACCAACAAGCGTAGCAACATCCGCCTGTCTTAGTGCCTCAAAATCACAAAAATAGTGTGCCAAATTCAGTGCTGTTGACTCACCCACCCCACGAATGCCTAACGCAAAAATAAAGCGAGACAGTGTGGTATTTTTTGATTTTTCAATGGCATTTAGCATATTAGCAACGGATTTTTCACCCAAACCTTCTAGCGTTACAAGATGCTCTTGGTGATTGCTTAGCGTGTAGATATCCGCCACCGTCTTAATCAATCCCATTTCAAAGAATTTAATCAGCCACTGCTCCCCTAGACCATCAATATCCATCGCACGGCGTGAGACAAAATGCACCAAAGCCTCTTTTGATTGAGCGGGGCAATACAAACCACCTGTACAGCGTGCCAAAGCCTCTCCTTCTGGCAACACCACCTCAGACTCACAAACAGGGCAACTCTTCGGCAGATACACAGGGCTAACATCAGCACCCCTAAGCTCAGCCAATACACTCGATACCTTTGGAATGACATCGCCTGCTCGGTGAATGCTAACCATATCACCAACCATCAGTCCAAGCCGTCCAATCTCGCCAAAGTTATGTAAAGTAACATTGCTTACCGTAACACCACCCACATTGACAGGCTCTAGCTTACCCACAGGGGTAAGCTGACCTGTACGCCCCACTTGCCATTCTACCGCCAAAAGTTTGGTTACGGCACTTTCAGCCGTAAACTTATAAGCAGTTGCCCAGCGTGGCTCACGGCTTAAAAAACCCAAATCACTTTGTAGCTGCAATGAATTAACTTTCACTACCACGCCATCAATCTCAAACGGCAAACTAGCACGAGTCTTGATAATGTGTTCATAGAAATCTTGCACACCTATGGGCGTGGCAGCCGTATCAAAAGGTGCAGTCTCAAAGCCGAGCGTCTGTAGATATTGCAAAGCCCCGCTTTGAGTGGCGATATTCTGGGGTAATCCTTGATTTACCGAGTAAGCATAGAACGCCAAAGGACGAGCGGCAGCAATGGCAGGATTAAGCTGGCGAAGCGAACCTGCGGCAGCATTTCTGGGGTTGGCAAAGACTTTTTCTCCACGCTCTTGGCTTTGGCGGTTTAATTTCTCAAAACCTGCCTTTGGCATTAGCACCTCACCACGCACCTCAAGCAAAGCAATATCTTGGCAGGCGGGCAATACCTGTGGTAAGTTACAAATAGTGCGGACATTGTGCGTAATGTCTTCACCAATACGCCCATCGCCACGAGTAATGGCTTGGGTAAACACACCATTCACATATTTTAAGGATACTGCCAGACCATCTAATTTCAACTCCATTTCGTATTCAGGATTCTGATTTTTAGCATCTAGGCGATCGTTAATACGATTCATGAAGGCGGATAACTCATCTAGGCTAAAAACATTGCCCAAAGACAACATGGCAAGGTCATGTGGTACCTGAACAAACGCAGGCAAAGGGGCATCACCCACTTTATCTGTAGGGCTGTCAGGCTGTTTTAGGGCAGAAAAATCAGTCTCTAGCTTAATCAGCTGTTGTCTTAGGCTATCATATTCATCATCCAAGATGGTTGGATTATCTAGTACATAATAGGCGTGATTGTGTTTTTTTAGGGCGTCAATCAAAAGACGCATCCGCCCAATAACGCCCATCTCATCAGATGCGTCTTGGTTGTTAGATTGGTCATTAAAGCTGAATAAATCTGTCATGGCTCACTCAAATATTGGGTTGATAGGTTTTGACGGTGGTTTGTGGCAAGGGTTGTCTTGGCAAATAACACAAAAACCGCCTTAAAAGACGGTTTTGCATCAATTCATTGATTATTGATAATTGGCGATATCAGCACGCAATTTAGCAAGTCTTTCATCGTTTAACAGCTCGCCTTGCTCATCGTACAAATCTGCGTCAATATCGCTAGCAATCATCTGTGCGGTCGATACCATGCTATCAAAACCACGCAAAGCGTAAGGATGTGGCAATGACAAGAACAACAAAATGGTATTAAAACGACTTTCTGATAAAGTGTTTAGGTCAAAAGATTGCACGCCTGCATCATTCGCCCCAAGCATACTAAACCACAAATCACCTGTGCCATTCTCATGTTCGTAACGATGGAACATCTCCATTACACCGTATTTTAGCCCATATTCACGCACCAGCCCCAAGATACTCTTACCTGGCAAGCCCGTAAAAAAATTGCGTGGCGTGATGACAATGGTTACAGTATCTTTAGCGTTTAATAATGGTCCATTGTTTTGATCAGAGCTGACTTCCTGAGATAGGTGTCTGTCTATTAGCGGTGCTTTTTGTTCGCTAGCAGGCTGAGTCAATTCAGTTGCTTCTTGGAAGTCTGGCATATCCAAATCATGAACTTGCTCGTCCAGACCGCTCACCTGAGTGGAGTTTTGGTCAATTGGTGCTTCATAAATTGCTGACGCCTTAGTGGGCGACTCTGGCGTCCTATCGGCATTTACTACAGGCGATGATGCAGCGACCGCCGCCATATTACTTAGTGCATCTGTATCTTCATCATCTTGTGGCGTCGCTTTAGTGGCTGTTTGCGACATACGCTCATCTCTTGGTGTGATGGGCAAACCGTCCTTGTGCTGAACATCTGTTTCAACATCACCCACCTGCTTCGCCTTAATAAGACGCACTACCGCTAGCACAATCAAAATCAGCCCAGCAACCATAGCCAGTATGGTCATGAGCAATTGCACACTTTGTTCCATAATTACCCCAGTTTATTCGTCTTCAGATGAGACTCAAAAAGTCAGTCAATAAATACGCATAGTCTATCACGATGTGCTTGATTCGTCATCTATTTGTTCAGAAAATCAACCAATTTTATTGTATTTTAGCACAACTCATATAATCATTTCCCAAACACCAAAAACCGCCCCCATAAGGACGGTTTTTGAGCACATTGTAAAGCACAAATATGATTAGGCTTTTTTGCCACGGCTTGCAAACGCGCCAAAACGCTTGTTGAAGCTGGCAACACGACCTTCGTTAGATGCCTTGCGTTGCTCACCAGTGTAGAATGGGTGAGAAGCACTTGAGATATCAAGCGGGAAATATGGGTACTCTTTACCTTCGTATTCACGAGTTGCTTTAGTGGCAACGGTTGAGCGAGTTAGGAAGTACACATCAGCATTGGTGTCGTGAAATAGAACTTCTTTGTAATCTGGGTGAATGTCTTTACGCATGATAATTGTCCAATAAACCTAAGCACTAATAAAAACTGCCCGCAAAACCAATTCTTAGGCAATCAAACATAGCCACGCCATCACCAACCAACTTTGGTATGTCGCACCATGCCTTATCATCTATTAGCCAACTTAAGTGGGAAAAATGAACCGATATTATAACAAAGGCATACCCACTTTTCAACTAAAAATAAGCTAGCTTTTGCCCAGATTATTATTGGTGGTCGCTTTCCATCTCAACTCGAGTACGAAATTTTTGACCTGCCTTAAAAGTAACTACTCGCCTTGCTTTGACAGGAATGCTTTCGCCAGTTTTTGGATTTCTACCCGGTCTTGGTTTTTTGTCTTTTAGTACAAAATTGCCAAAGCCTGAGATTTTAACCTCTCTGCCATCTGCCAAATTTTGACTAATTTCTTCAAAAAACTTATCGACAATTTGCCTAGCATCTTGGCGAGTGATGCGTAGGCGAATGGTCAAGCGGTCAATCATATCAGCCTTGGTTAATGCACTCATGATTTTTCCTTGTTATCCCATTGTACCTTCAGTTGATGTGTTAATCAGCCGTCACGAAGCTGCACGCCGTGTCTGTCAGTTAAAACCTTGACGACATCATCCATTGCGGTCTTGATGGTTTCGTCTTCAAGTGTGGCATCGGCATTTTGAAATAACATCGCAAACGCCAATGATTTTTTACCCTCTGGTAAATGCTCGCCTTGATAGACATCAAACAGCCACAAATCGCTCAAATATTGCCCTGCCGCCCCACGAATATCCGCAATCAAATCTTGCCAGACCACCGAAGTATCCGCCAAAAATGCCAAATCACGGCGAACGCTTGGGAATTTACTTGGTGAATGAATGGTATTTTTTGCACGATGCAGGTCAATCAAACCCTCTAAAGCAAATTGTGCTACCCATACACTAGGCAAATCAAGTGCTTTGGCAATACTTGGGTGCAACTGACCAAACCAACCTAGTTTTTCTCCATTCACTACCAGATAAGCACTTTGACCAGGATGCAAAAACACCAAATCCGCTCGTTGGTATTCAACTGCACTCTTATCTAGACGCTTTGGCAATAGACTTTCAATATCACGCTTTAAATCAAAAAAGTCCATTTCTCGCTTGTCATAAATGCCCTCATCTGCCACAAGACCTGTAGCAACGATAGCAAGACTTGGGGTCTGTACCAAATCTTTGATGTCTTGACCAATAAACGATAACCCTGTTTCAAACAGACGCACACGAGATTGTTGGCGTTTTAGATTATACGACACCACAGGCAACATACTAGATAGCAAAGTACGACGCATCACCGCAAGCTCTGATGAAATCGGGTTGGCAAGTGGCAGAACCGATCCCAACTGATCATCATTGAATAGTGCCTCAATCTTGGCATCGCTAAAGCTAAAACTCACTGCCTCAAAATAACCTGAAGTCGCCAATACTGCCTTGATGGCATAAGTCAAATCTGCCGTATCGTCATGACTCATGTCCACCGCAAAACTTGGTAAAGTCGCCTCAATCTTATCATAACCATAGATACGAGCCACCTCTTCAACCACATCTTCGGCAATGCTTATGTCAAAACGATGACTTGGTGGCTGACAGATAAGACCATCACCGTTGATTGTACTATCAATTCCCAAGCGATTTAAGATATCTAGCACTTCATCAGCAGATGGCTTAATGCCCAATAGCTGTTCAATCTTAGCTAACGGTAGATGAATTGCCTCACGCTTAGGCAGTTTTTGTGTGTTTTCAACGGTGGTAATCTGACCTGCCTCACCGCCTGCAATATCACAAATCAATGCTGTGGCACGGTTTATTGCCGTCAATGGCAGCTCAAAATCCACGCCTCGTTCAAATCGCTGGCTGGCATCGGTATGTAGCCCAAAGCGTCTGGCTCGTGCTGCGATGGCAAGCTGATGAAAATGTGCCGACTCAAGCACGATATTGGTCGTCTCATCGCTAACAGCAGAACGCAGCCCTCCCATGATACCTGCCAAGGCAAGCACACCTTCATCATCGGCAATGACCAGCTCATCACCTGTCAAAGTAATGCTTTGCTCATTGAGTAGCACCACCTGTTCTTGTTTTTGTGCCAATCGCACGACAATATCGCCTACGATTTTATCAGCATCAAAGGCGTGAAGTGGCTGACCAAGCTCTAATAGCACATAGTTGGTAACATCAACCAAAAAGTTGTGTGTACGCACCCCTGACGCTGTCAAATGCTCCATCAACCAAGCAGGACTTTTAACCGTGCGGTCGATATTACCAATATACTGGGCTAAATAGCGTGGGCAAGCATCATCGCTGAGCACCTTAACGCTGGGAGTCTGGCTAATGCTTGGGGCAACCTGAGTGATGACTGGGTGATTTAATGGCAAACGGTTAATCACCGAAATCTCACGAGCAATACCTAATGCACTAAAACAGTCGCCACGATTTGGTGTGATGGCAATGTCAAAAATCATGGCATCTAAATTTAAATATTCTCGCACACAGACACCGATGGGTGCATCAGGCGACAACTCAAGCAAGCCATCAATTTCATCAACCAAGCCAATCTCTGAAGCACCGCATAGCATGCCTTGAGATTCTACACCACGCAGTTTGCCTTTTTTAATTTTAAACTCTTTGCCGTCAATCGGTGGCAATACCGCACCCACTGTCGCTACCGCTACTTTTAACCCTGCTCGCACATTCGGTGCACCGCACACAATTTGTAGCAGTTCTGGTTGACCGATATTGACGGTCGTAACACGCAAACGATCAGCATCTGGATGCTGTTCACAGGTAATAACCTCCCCAACCACCACACTACTAAATGGCGGTGCAACCATCTGGGCATCATCAAGTTCAAGCCCTGCCATCGTCAGTTGTTCGCCAAGCTCTGCTGAAGTGTTGGTGGGGTTTACCCATTGTCTTAGCCAATTTTCGCTGATTTTCATAAATTTCTCAAAACTCTATTTTGTGTCAATATTCATCAAGATTGGGCCTGCCACTCATTTTGACCGCTTCCATTCATCAGTCGCCCAATTCTTAGGCGAATTGCTTTAAAAATCTGATGTCATTTTGGAAAAATAAACGCAAGTCATTCACACCATAATACAGCATGGCAAAGCGTTCAATCCCAAGACCAAAAGCAAATCCTGTATACTCGTCAGGGTCAATGCCACAGTTACGCAGCACCTGTGGATGAACCATACCACAGCCCAGAACCTCTAGCCATTTGCCATTGTCTGATAAGATATCCACTTCAGCAGATGGTTCGGTAAATGGGAAGAAAGATGGGCGAAAACGAACGGTCATCTGTTTGCCAAAAAAAGCATTTAAAAACTCATGAATCACACCTTTTAACTCAGCAAAGTTAGATGATTTAGAAATCATCAAGCCCTCCATCTGATGAAACATTGGTGAATGCGTCTGGTCGCTATCGGAGCGATACACACGCCCAGGGCAGATGATGCGAAGTGGTGGCTCCGATTTCTCCATCGTGCGAATCTGCACACCTGAAGTATGTGTACGCAACAGATAATTGGCATCAAAATAAAAAGTATCGTGCATCGATCGAGCAGGGTGATGATCTGGGATATTAAGTGCCCCAAAGTTATAATAATCACTCTCCACCTCAGGACCTGTCGCCACGCTAAATCCTGCCTGAGTAAAGAACTGCTTCATACGCTCGGTTACCTGCGTAATGGGATGCAGTCCACCAATCGCCACACCTCGTGCTGGCAAACTGACATCAACTGTCTCACTGGCAAGTTTAGCATTTAGGGCGTTTTGTGCCAAAAGCTGTCCACGCTCATCAAATGCTACGGTTATCTTGGTGCGTAACTCATGCAAATATGCACCGTAGGTTTTTTTGCCATCAGCATCTAAAGAACCCATCTGCTTGGACAAGGTGGTGATGTCGCTTTTTTTGCCTTGCAAGGCAACTTTAAGTTCTTGCAGCTCTGTTTCACTTTGAGCGTGCTGGATTAATGAGCAAGCCGATTCGCCAAATGTAGCAAAATCCTGCTCTGTAAGATTCGCTAAAGGCTGATTCAAGGTGGGTATTGTGGTCATAAATGTACAACTTTTATCAGATTTTTTATAGAAAAATAAACGACTTATTGTAAATAATTCATTTTCAAATATCAATAAGCGATTTGCTTTGGTTACAATAATTATTCTGCCAATCAACAAATACCAATGGGCACAACCACTCTTAAAAATCATTTTATGTAAAAAAATTTTACAATTTTTCAAAACCCTGTTGACATAATTGTCTTAAATTTGTATATTTAGATTGCATTTTTGATACTTTATTGTAGAATTGCAAATTTTTGCTGTCGCACTATTACACTTTTTGGACTAAAGTCACTGATGGTGCATGGATTATCAGCCACAAGGAAACACTTCTATGAAACATTCTGTTTTAGCTACTTCTCTCAAAGTCGCCACCCTAGCCAGCATTGCAACACTTTCTACTGTCGCCATTGCTGCCCCCGACATCTATGGTCAAATTCGTATGTCTTTTGCAAGTGAAAGTGCCGAAACCACCAAAAATGGTATTACCACCAAAGACTCGGCTCGACCCAAGTTTACAACAGGTAACTCTCGTATCGGCTTTAAAGGTTCAGAAAAGCTCAAAGATAAACTTGACCTAGAATATCGCTTAGAGTATCGAGTTGATGTCGCTGAAAGTACTAGTGCCAACTTTTCTGCTCGTCAAGGTTGGATTGCCTTAAACCATGCAGATTATGGCCGTCTACAAGCAGGTCGCACCATCTCAAAAGACGATGATCTTGTTACAGGCAATGCATGGCTATGGGGGACAGGCATTGGTCCATTTTCTGGCCATGCAGGTAACTGGGTAAATAATAGCTTTTTATATACTACACCGAAATTCAACAGCGACACTACTACCGCATTCATACACTATGGCATGGATGAAGGTAAAAAAGGTTCGCGCTCTTTTATTACTTTTAAAAATGGAGAGGAAAAATCAGTTGATCGTGATTTTGTCATTGTCGGTGCTCAATACACTAAAGATAAAACCTCACTAAATGTCGCTTATACTCGTGCAGGCAATGACCTAAATTCACTACTTGGTTCTGGTGAATATACAATTAACGACCAATGGTCGGTGCATGGCACAGCTCAATACACCGACTACAATAGCAATGATAACGAGCTTGCATTGTTTACTGGTGTAGCTTACAAACCCAAAGACTCTGTAACCACTTGGGCTGAGATCTCTTATACCGATAACTATAAAGGTTATGGTGATGGAGAGGTAGTTGGTCTGAATGTGGGTGCCTCTTATGATGTCAGCAAAAATCTACTTGGTTTTGCTAATGTCGGTTTTTCTAAAGAAGAATATAATAAAACCAAAGTTGATAAAAAAGGTGTTGAGTTAGGTGCAGTATATCGCTTCTAACACCCTACCATCATCTCCATAGGTAAAGTTAGAAAATAGCCCACTCATTGAGTGGGCTTGTTTATAGACCAATCATTCAAATAAGCAACTACCCACTTTCAAAACGCAGGTAAATAAAAAACCGCAACACGGAGTATTGCGGTTTTTAAATTTAGTCGAAACTAAATATATGCTTAGACTTATGCCAAAGCAGATTTTGCTTTTTCGCAGATTGCAGTGAATGCTGCTGCATCATGCATGGCGATGTCTGCTAGAATACGGCGGTCAATCTCAATGCTTGCCTTTTTAAGACCATTGATAAGACGGCTGTATGACAAACCATTTAGACGAGCACCTGCATTAATACGAGCAATCCACAGACGGCGGAAAGAGCGTTTTTTGTTACGGCGGTCACGGTATGCGTATTGACCTGCTTTCATCACAGCTTGTACAGCAACACGATACACACGAGAGCGAGCACCGTAGTAACCTTTTGCACGAGCCAGAACTTTTTTATGACGGCGGTTAGCCTGTACACCACGTTTTACACGAGCCATTATATTCTCCTAAATTAAATGTATGGGCACATACGGCGGATTGATGGAACATCAGCGACATGAACCATCACGCAACCACGAAGTTGGCGGATACGCTTAGGAGACTTTTTGGTCAAGATGTGGCGTTTGAAGGCTTGCTTACGCTTAAAACCATTAGCGGTTTTTTTAAAACGCTTAGCTGCACCACGCTTGGTTTTTAATTTTACTTTCATGGTAACCTCTTTGTTAAAGGTTGGTTGCCCAACCGATGAACCTTTTTGTCAATTTGTTCAAAACAAATAACGGAAGGTGGGAGCAACATTATAAAAGATAACAAAATAAATTGCAAGACTTGACTATGACAAATAATACAAACCAGCAGATGTTTTATCTCATTTAGATTAGTCAGATCATTAGATAGTGTGCTAAAATATCGCAAAATAGGAGATAATGATGAACTATCTTAACGCTCTACGATTTAATGCCGATGGGCTGATTCCTGCCATTGCCCAAGACCGTGATACAGGGCAAATTCTAATGTTGGCATGGCAAAACCGTGAAGCACTGACACTTACCGCACAAACAGGGCAAGCAGTGTACTACTCTCGCTCTCGCAATCAGCTATGGCATAAAGGCGAAAGCTCAGGTCATGCTCAAATTGTTCATGAAATACGCACCGATTGTGATAAAGATGTCATCGTGCTAATCATTACGCAGATTGGTGATATCGCATGCCATACAGGGCGTCGCTCATGCTTTTATGACAAGCTAGATACCACTGAAGGCAGATGGATAACCGTGGATCAGGTCATCAAAAATCCTGATGAGATTTATGGTAGGTCTCACAGCTCAACAAGCAACCAAGCCGACCATGTTCACAACAAAAACACCACGGCCACTCTTTGCATAGATAACATCATCGCAAAACTAGATGATATCCTAGCAGAAAGAAAACTTGCTGACAAAGACAGCTCTTATGTGGCAAGTTTATACCACAAAGGATTAAACAAAATCCTAGAAAAAGTAGGCGAAGAAGCAACTGAATCCATCATCTCTGCCAAAGAACTGCAACTTGTTCGCACCCAAGGCGTTGATGATGACAAGGCAGCATCCGAGCTTGTCTATGAAGTGGCGGACACTTGGTTTCATGGTTTGGTCGCCTTGCACCACTTGGGCTTATCAGGGCAGGCAGTACTAGATGAGCTAGGCAGACGCTTTGGGTTGTCGGGCATTGATGAAAAAAATAGCCGTACAGTACAGTCATAACAGCCAAATGAGCTAAATTTTCATCATTTTATTAAAATTTTGTGTTAGACTATTTTTAAAACAACAAAGTAATCTTTTAAGGATGGGTTATGGGTAGTTTTTCAATCACGCATTGGATCATTTTATTATTGGTAGTGGTGGTAATCTTTGGCACAAGCAAACTTAAAAATGCAGGCAAAGATTTAGGTTCTGCTGTTAAAGGTTTTAAGGATGCTGTTAAAGATGAAGACAAACCTAAACTTTCTGACAGCGACAATAAACCCATCATCGCTGAAATCAAAGAAATCAAAAACGACAAGCCAAGCGACAGCTGATCACTTAGGATTTATTTGTGGCAAATCTTGGTTTTTTTGAGCTGACTTTATTTGGCATCATTGCACTCATCGTGCTTGGTCCTGAAAAACTGCCATTGGCAGCACGCACACTGGGCAAATGGTACGGCAAATTTCGCCGTATGTCAGCACGCCTGCAAAGTGAGTTTGTCAGCGAAATGCAGCTTTTAGAAGTTCAAGAAGAACTCAAAGCCGAGCTTGCCAAAATCAAAGAGTCAGAAGCGGCAATGAAACAGCAAGTAGTCAAGCTCCAACGCACCATAGATCAGACCGAACAAACCGCTCACACCAACAAATACCACATTCTAGAAAGCTGGCAGACAAGCACAAATGATGATGAATCACCAATCCACCATCACAACGCCCAAAAAACAGCAGTACTTGAAACCGCATTTAATATGCCAATGGTGAACCGCTGGTTCTTATTGGGCGAGTATGACAAAAAACGCCGTCTGCCACCACCGCCTTTTTTACCCAATCATCAAGCAGATAAACTGCTACATCAGGGGGGTGCGTGAGCGATTTAACCCCTGATATCAACATCTCCAAGCAACACACACCCAGTCATGAAGGCGATATGCCATTCATGGCACACTTTGCTGAGCTACGGACTCGCTTTATTCGTATGTTTTTGGTGGTCATCGTGGTGTTCTTGGCATTGATTGGATTTAGCCGAGAATTATATGATTTTATCTCAAACCCACTGGTTGCTCTATTGCCCAAAGAAGCCAGTCTCATCGCCACTGATGTCGCATCTGGGTTTTTAGCACCAATTAAACTAACCTTTTTTGTGTCGCTATTTTTGACTGTGCCGTTTATTCTTGCACAGATTTGGGGCTTTGTTTCACCTGCTCTTTATAAGCACGAAAAACGAGCCGCCTTACCATTACTATTATCTGCCATCATACTATTTTATGTGGGTGTGGCGTTTGCTTATTTTGTGGTGCTTGTTCCTGCACTCAAATTTTTTGTGATGTTTGCACCTGATAATGTCCTACCAATGACAGACATTCAAAGCTATCTTGATTTTGTGATTAAGCTTTTTGCTGTATTTGGAGTGATGTTTGAGATACCTGTGGCAACCTTACTATTGGTGCTAATGCGTATCATCAGCCCAAAAGCGTTGGCGGATAAACGACGCTATATCATCGTTGGTTGTTTTTTTATTGCTGCCATCGTTACACCACCTGATGGAGCAAGTATGCTCATGCTTGCCATTCCAATGTGCCTACTGTTTGAGTTTGGTCTATTGATGGCAAAGATTTTGGTCAAAGAACCCTCCCCTAAAGACGCTATTTCTCAAGCAAACGCTAAGCCATAATCTTTGTCAATCTTGACACCATAAGTCAAGCCGACAACCTTACAAAACTATGCTATAATGATGCGGTTTTGTCATCAGTTAATCTGCCCATGAGTTCAGCCACCACCTACGCACCCACCGATGAGCAGCTTGCTGCCTTACAGATGGCAATGACAGGACAATCATTCAAAATCGTTGCCTATGCAGGTGCAGGTAAAACCACCACCTTAAAACTCATCAGCGACCACATGAATGGTCGGGGGCTGTACCTAGCATTCAACAAGTCCATCGCCAACGAAGCTCAGAGCAAATTCCCAAGAAATGTACGCTGCCAGACCTTCCACTCTCTTGCTTATCGCCATGTTAATCGTGATGTAACCGCCAAGGTTAGTCTACCACGCCTAACGCCCAGCCGACTGGCTAGCGAGCTAAATTTATCCGCCATTCAAGTGGAAAGAAAGATAGACGGTGTTAACAAATCAGTTACGCTCACCCCCGCCAAACTTGCCAATATCGTCAATGAAGGCTTGACCAATTTTTGTAAAACATCGAGTGCCTATCCTGCCCCACGCCACATCACTCCACCATCATGGCTAAGCCAAGCTGATGGTGAACACTTACAAGAGCTACTATACCCTGCCCTAGAAATGCGATGGTTGCAATCTATTGACCCACGCCATCAGTCAGGCATCGGACACGACATTTACCTAAAACTATGGACACTATCTAACCCCATCATTCCTGCTGACTTTATTTTATTTGATGAAGCACAAGACGCAGATCCCTTGATGATGGGTGCACTCATTCGCCAAGACAAACAAACCATTTATGTAGGCGATGCCCATCAACAAATTTATGAATGGCGTGGGGCATTAAATGCCATGAAACGCCTACCCTATCCACAGACCCTACTAACGCAATCGTTTCGCTTTGGTGATGAGATTGCCAAAGTTGCAAATATATTTTTGACCGCCCTACAAGAAGAAACCCCCCTAAAAGGCAACCCTGCCATCTCAAGCCGTATTGCCAAACTGCTTGCTCAGGGGAAAAAAGATGCGATTTTGTGTCGTACCAACGCCACTGCTATCAGCCATTTACTAACAGGGCTAAAAGCAGGGCATAAAGTCGCCCTACAAGCTGATAGTGAGCGAATTTTACGGTTTTGTCATGCCGCCGAGAGCCTAAAAACAGGTAAATCTGCCTATGGCGTGCCTGAGCTTGCTTTTTTTAAGCATTGGGGAGAAGTGCAAGAATTTAGCGAGACAGGCGAAGGGTCTGATTTAAAAACTTGGGTAAAGCTCATCGAAGAGCATGGCACACAGACAATCTCCAGTGCCATTAAAAGTCTAACCACCCAAAGCCACGCAGATTATGTGGTTTCCACCGCCCACAAAGCAAAGGGGCTTGAATGGTCTCGTGTACAAATTAGCGATGATTTTTTGTACGACATCAATCGCCACACCATCAAAATCTCTCCTGAAGAATTACGCTTACTGTATGTCGCCTGCACTCGTGCCAAAGAAGTCCTAGACATACACCATATTGGTGATTTGATGGCAAGTTTAGCACTTGATGATAAAAAATTGATTTATAAATAATTTTAGCCGACCCCATGAACACATTTTCACACCTATTCACCCACCCTGTTCGCCTACTTGCACCAATGGAAGGGCTGACCGACCCACTCATGCGGCGGATATTAACTGACATCGCCACACGACTTGGCACACCCTATGACTGGTCTGTCAGTGAGTTCATTCGGGTAACGCATTATCCTTTGCCTGCTCATGTGTTCTACAAATATGTGCCAGAGTTACACACCGATGGAAAAACAGCAAGTGGCACACCCATTCATGTACAGCTACTGGGCAACAACCCTGACACCATGAGCCAAAGTGCTGCCACCGCCATCTCACTTGGGGCACACGCCATTGACCTGAATTTTGGCTGTCCTGCCAAGACAGTCAATAACCACAAAGGCGGTGCGGTGCTACTAGATGAGCCAGAGAGTATTCATCGCATCATCCATGCTGTACGCCACAGCACGCCTTCCTTTACGCCTGTTTCTGCCAAGATTCGGCTAGGCTATACCGACACCTCCAAGATGAAAGAAATTGGCGACGCCGTCCGCAGTGCTGGTGCCAGCTGGCTAACCATTCATGCCCGCACCAAAACACAAGGATATAAACCACCTGCCTATTGGGAGCTTATTGAACCTTTTACCACTTTAGACTTACCCATCATCGCCAACGGTGAGATTTGGACAGCAGATGATGCTCACCGCTGTATGATTCGCTCTAATACACCCCATCTTATGCTTGGTCGTGGTGCGGTTACTCGTCCTGATTTGATTGCCCAGATTCATAATCAAAACATTGAACTAAGCTGGCAGGCACTCGTTGACGCTCAAATTGAATTTTTAGATGACGACACAGACAATCAATCAGGCTTAATTGGTCGCTATAAGCAATGGCTTGGCATGCTCACCAAAGGCTATCTTGAAGCAGAAACGCTGTGGCACACCATCAAACGCCTAAAAAATAAAGACACCATCATTGACGCTCTAACAACAAGTCGCAATACATCTGACTGACTACTCGTCCCCCAAAATTAAAATCCGCCCATATGCTCTTGTCAAAACAGGAAAATGGGCGTATAATGCTTTTTGAAGGTTATGTTATAACATTTATAAGGAAACATCATGCAAGTGCTATCTTCACTAAAATCCGCCAAAAATCGCCACGAAGACTGCCAAGTCGTCCGTCGTCGTGGACGCACCTTTGTGATTTGCAAATCAAATCCTCGCTTTAAAGCCGTGCAAGGTGGCAAAAAGAAAAAATAACAGCTCCTTAGGTAGGTAAGTTAAAATACCGCTTATATCAAGCGGTATTTATAAACCTTAAAACCACACCAATATTTACAACATTAACAAAAAAATACCGCCTTGACGGCAGTATTGATTACGCTTCAGCTAAATCTTGTGATAAACTTCAGCAAATGGCACACGAAACCTATCTCCCCAAACGCCCTTATCGCTCCGCACACCACAAGAAACCACCATGTTAATCTCGCTACTTTTTGGTAGGTTTAGTAGCTCCTTAATCACACGACCATCAAAGCCTTCCATCGGACAAGTATCCAAGCCCTTCTCGCTCATCGCCAGCATGAAAGTCTGAGCAACAAGACCACAGCTTTTGTGCATGACGATACGCATATCATCAAACGAGATTTCCGACTGAATGGGGCGAAACTTACCAACCGTACGAGCCAGCGCCTCACGAGCTTTTGGGATAAATCGGCTTTGGTTGTACAACAGTGGCATCAAGCGATTATAATAAGTATCAAACCGCTTAATCCTAGAGGCGACTTTATCGACAGGGCTGTAGTTTTGAATATTTTGTTTTTCAAAATCAAACACCGTCTTAGCTCGTACTCGGTGCAAATCAGGACGAATAACAAAAACCACCAATTGATTGGCGGTGGTTGCTGCTCCTTGTGATAAGCAGGCTTTGGCAATTTGACCGAGCATGGCTTTATCTGTAATGTGATAAAACTCATACAACTGCATATTTGAACTGGTGGGTGCTAAGGTGGCAAGCTCAAGGCAATGCTTAACCATCGCATCGTCAATATCCACAGGCAAATAATCACGAACAGAACGGCGATATGTCAAAATATCATGCAGACTCATCTTATCTCCAATATCATAAGGCTTACATCAATACGATGCTCTAAGACTGCATCTATTCTAGTCAAATTTTTTACAATTTGCCATCACATTTTATGGTACACTAACGACCTTTTTTCAAATGAACCCCAACATCTTGATTTATCAGACAAATCATTGCCATGCCACAGCACACACCCTCCCCAACCCACCAGCTAAACCGTGAAGCCAAATGGTCAGTTTATCTCACCCTTTTATATCTTATTGGGTGGGTTGTTTTTGGCTATTTCATGCCTGATGGCATAGGATTTTTAGGTTTTCCATTATGGTTTGAGCTAAGCTGTATTGTCCTACCCATCTTATTTGTCTTGATTAGCCTTGCTGTCTTAAAGACAGTATATAAAGAGATGGATTTGGAAGGTCATGACAAACTCAATGATGATAATGATTTAGGGGGTCATGTATGAACATCAACATTCATATTCTGATACCTTTTGGTCTGTATTTGTTTTTTGTCTTTGCGGTGGCGTGGCACGCTTATCAAAAACGCTTATCAGGCGAATTTTTGAGTGAGTACTATGTTGGCTCTCGCTCTATGGGTGGTTTCGTACTGGCGATGACGACAGTGGCGACTTACATCTCGGCAAGCTCATTCATTGGAGGACCTGGTGCAGCATATAAATATGGTCTAGGCTGGGTGCTACTATCTATGATACAAGTCCCAGCGATATGGCTAACTCTTGGCACGCTAGGCAAAAAATTTGCCATCTTGGCTCGCAAGACAGGCAGTATCACGATTAACGACCTGCTCTATGCTCGCTACCAAAACAAAGTTGTGGTATGGCTGGCTTGCCTATCCTTATTGCTTGCATTCTTTGGCATGATGGTGGTACAGTTTATTGGTGCAGGTCGTCTCTTGGAAGCCACACTAGGACTACCTTATGAACTATCCATTGGTGTGTTCGCCTTCGTGATTGGGCTTTATACCTTTATTGGTGGATTTAGAGCGGTGGTCTTAACTGACACCGTGCAAGGTCTGGTGATGATGATTGGTACGGTGCTGCTGCTGGGTGGTACAGTGATGGCAACAGGCGGTATTGATAGTGCCATGACAACCTTACATAGCATTGACCCACGCCTGCTTATGCCCACAGGCGTTGATGATAAACTATCAGCGACCTTTATGCTCTCGTTTTGGGTGCTTGTGTGTTTTGGTTTGATTGGGCTACCTCACACCGCCATTCGTGCAATGGCATATAAGGACAGTCGCTCGCTCCATCGTGGGATATTGGTTGGCACGATGGTCATGGGTGTACTGGTCTTAGGTATGCACCTAGCAGGGGTGTTGGCTCGGGCTGTCATACCAGAGCTTGATGTACCTGACAAGGTCATTCCAACTCTCATGATGACGGTATTACCACCCTTTGTGGCAGGGGTGTTTTTAGCAGCCCCCATGGCAGCAATCATGTCATCAATTGACTCCATGCTGATTCAGTCATCAAGCACACTCATCAAGGATTTATACTTATCTATCAGACCTAAAGCGGTGCAACATGAAGCGAAAATCAAACGCTATTCCACTTTTCTGACGCTCATCTTTACCGTGATTTTGGCAGCTGTCGCCATGTTCAATCCGCCCGATATGCTCATTTGGCTAAATCTTTTATCCTTTGGTGGGCTTGAAGCAACTTTCTTGTGGGTGTTGGTTTTTGGGTTGTATTACAAAAAAGCCAATGCCATAGGAGCTATTGCCTCCATGCTATCAGGGCTGACCTGCTACATTATCTTTGCTTATTTTAAAATCAGCTTTTGGGATTTGCACGCTGTAGTGCCTGCACTCATCATTGGGCTTGTGGCATTTTTGGTGGGCAATAAACTAGGAGAATAATGATAAAAAATTGGGTGGCTATTGATTGATCATCAAGGCAATAGCCTAACATGGCGGTCGGTTCATCGTCCATCAACTCATCAAAAAGTATCAGCCACTATTGAGTGATGACAAAAAACGATTGGCTCAACTTAAAACTACTGTTAATTGTTAACCTAAAAATACAAGTGGCGTTGCAATCTTGATTTGGTTAATCACAACGCCAACTTTAAGACTCTATTGGCAAGATTTTAGATTGCTAGTTCAAATCGTGCGTTATTTGACACGCACACGATATTTGACGACCGCTGTCGCACCAATACCCAAATCCTCAACCGTCCAGCGTAATGCCTTGTAGTAGCTCAGCGGTAACTCTCGAACCTGTCCGTTGATGTTAGCACGAATCGGCATATGAACAAAACGCTGACCATCAGTGCTTGCCTTCACAATGGCAGGCTCAACCGCACCAACAAGCTCCACCCCCTCAGGAATGTTTAGTGTCGCTATCATGCTACGCACACGGTTGGTGTCTTGATTGGTGAATAGCCCTTGATATTCCACAATCTCGCCACGAGCCACATTGTCACTTGCGGTCAATGGTTGCAAGACTTCTTTTCCTGTTGCATCTTGACGAACCAAGAACGCATTCACTCTTTGGTCAATCTGTAAGACATCAGATGCCTGCTGTGCGTTTTTTGGCGTAGGCAACATGGCATGGGCAGAGATACCCATTGTTGTCAAGGCAACAGCGAACATGGTGTTAAACATGGCATTGCGTAATTTCATCATTTCTCCCCTCAAAAAAAGTATCATAAAAAATTGGTATTATCATACCATGAATTGCACTTGAAAGTCCGTCAAATTGTATCCTAAATAAAACAATCATGTATGATTTTTTTCACCATTGCTCCTTTTTTTGCATACACCAATCATTAAGCCTAAGATGATAGATTGATAATTTTTTACAAACCATCTCTTTATAGACAGTAACACCAAACTTAAGCTCATAAAAAAATCCAAGCGACTGCTTGGATTTTAAGAAAGCCAAAATCATCATACTCGCTCAATGATGGTGGCGATACCTTGACCCAGACCGATACACATCGTTGCAAGCCCCAACTCGGTATCTTGCTGTTCCATCACATTTAATAAAGTGGTGGTGATTCGTGCACCTGAACAACCAAGCGGATGCCCTAGAGCGATTGCACCGCCATGATGATTGACAATGTCTTGGCGGTCGTAAAGATCCAAACCTTTTAATACCGATAGGCCCTGAGCGGCAAAGGCTTCATTCAGCTCAATCGTCTGAATGTCAGAGATATTCACGCCTGCACGCTTTAATGCTTTTTGGGTGGCAGGTACAGGACCATAGCCCATGATGGCAGCATCACAGCCTGCCACTGCCATGCCACGAAGGCGAGCTCTTGGGGTTAATCCCAATGCTTTGGCCTTTTGGGCGGACATCACCAACATGGCAGACGCACCATCTGAGAGTGCCGATGCCGAACCTGCCGTTACTGTGCCATTGGCAGGGTCAAAGACAGGTCGTAGTTTTTGTAAACTTTCTAAACTGGCATCAAAACGAATGACCTCATCTTTTGTACATAACTGCAAATTACCTGCTTCATCATGCCCTTCCACGCCCACAATCTCACGGTCAAATCGTCCTTCAGCGGTGGCTTTGGCGGCTTTTAGGTGCGAATTTAGAGCAAATTTGTCTTGCTCTTCTCGGCTAATACCATTCATGCGACCCAACAGCTCTGCGGTCAGACCCATCATGTTTGACGCTTTGGCGATTTGCTTTGAACTGCTTGGGTTTAAGTCCACACCATGCATCATCGCCACATGACCCATATGCTCAACCCCACCGATGATGAACACCTCGCCTTGATTGGTCATGATTTGAGCGGCGGCAGTATGCAATGCTTGCATGGACGAGCCACACAGACGGTTCACAGTCTGGGCTGATACATGCTTAGGAATGCCTGCCAATAGACTTGCATGGCGGGCGATATTCCAACCTTGTTCTAAGGTTTGGTTCACACAACCCCAGATGACATCTTCAAGCTCATTAGGGTCCAGATTATTTCTTTTAATCAATGCCTTCATCAACTCAGCTGACAAGGTTTCAGCTCGTACATGACGAAACATACCATTTTTGGATTTGCCCATGGCGGTGCGTACACCATCAACAATCACCACATCTTTTGGAGATAGAGTTGTCATAATTTTTCCTTAAATTCTTCTTGATTCATCATTAAGCGTAAAATGTTTTTTTGTCTTTTGCCATTTGCTTAAGCAACTCTGGGGCTTCATACGCACGACCAAGATGTGCATATTTATCACAAAGAGCGACAAACTCGCTTACACCAACTTGGTCGATATAACGGCACGGTCCACCACGAAACGGTGGAAATCCCAACCCCATCAACATCGCCATGTCTGCCTCACCAGCACTGGCGACAATGCCCTCCTCTAGGCAACGCACCGTCTCATTACAAAACGCCACCATCAAGCGGTCAATAATCTCTTGGTCATCAAATGACACGCCATTTGTATCTTGCATAGGTTGTAGCAACTCATAAACGGTCGCATCAACTGATTTTTTTTGCTTGCCTTTTTTATCAAGCTCATACCGATAAAAACCAAAGCCATTTTTTTGACCCAAACGATTGTTGGCAAACATCACGCTCGTAGCAGTTTGATACTCTGGTTTCATGCGGTCAGGAAAACCGTTCGCCATCACTTCACTGGCGTGTACCCCTGTATCAATTCCCACCACATCAAGCAGGTAGGCAGGACCCATAGGCCAGCCAAATTTTTCCATGACTTTATCAATCTTCACAAAGTCTGCACCGTGCTTGATGAGCAAATCAAACGCCCCAAAATAAGGGAATAACACACGATTCACCAAAAATCCTGGGCAGTCATTAACCACAATCGGCGTTTTGCCCATTTTTTGGGCAAGAGCAACAGTAGTGGCAATCGCTTCATCGCTTGTCTTTTCGCCACGAATCACCTCAACAAGTGGCATACGATGCACAGGATTAAAAAAGTGCATACCCACAAAATTCTCTGGGCGTTTTAGTGCAGTGGCAAGCTCAGTAATGCTGATGGTGGAAGTATTAGATGCCAAAATCGCCTCATCTTTAATCAGGCTTTCGGTCTCGGCAAGCACTGATTTTTTTACTTTCTCATTTTCAACCACCGCCTCAATGATGATATCAGGGGTAGCAAAGTCGCCATAATTGAGCGTTGGGCGGATTTTTGATAGTGTCGCACCCATCTTGGTGGCATTGATTTTACCTCGCTCAACTTCTTTAGAAAGCAGTTTGCTCGCCTCATTCATGCCCAAATCAAGCTGTTCACTCTTGATGTCTTTCATGATGATGGGTAGCCCTTTAACCGCCGCTTGATAAGCAATACCACCACCCATAATGCCTGCACCAAGCACTGCCATCTCATTGATATCATGGGCATCTTTAGATTGCTCTTTGGCACGCTTTTTGACAAGCTGATCATTTAAGAACACCCCCACAAGTGCCTGTGCTTGTGGTGTCTTGGCAGCTTTGACAAAATTGGCCGCCTCCACCTTAATCGCCTCATCACGGTTAAGATTGGCGTGCTTTTCTACCGCTTCTAAGGCAAGAGCAATGGCAGGATAATGCTTAGGGTTGGCTTTGGCAAAAATCGCCCCTTTGGCAGAATTAAACGCCATGATTTGTTCGGTCGCATTTAGCTTAACAGGCTCCAGTTTCTCCGCTCGTTTTGCCTGCCAATCAAGCTCACCTTGAATACACTTTTTGACCAAATCTTGTGCCGATTGTTCAAGATGCTCATCTGACACCACCGCATCAACCAAGCCCGCTTTGATGGCATCGGCAGGCTTTAGGGCATTGCCTTTGGCAATCAGCTCTAGGGCATTATCCACCCCAATGATACGGGGGGCTCGTACCGAACCGCCAAATCCTGGAAAAATACCCAACTTGGTCTCAGGAAAACCCACCTGACCTGATGCACCAATGACACGATACTCGCACACCAAAGTCATCTCACAACCACCGCCTAACGCCGCACCATTGATAGCACAGACTTTTGGAAACGGCAAATCCTCAAAGCGGTTAAAGGTGCGGTTGATATCAAGTAGCCATGATTCAATCTCGCCTGCTGAACGCTGAAAATGACCAACGAACTCGGTGATGTCCGCCCCTGCAATGAATACTTTTTTGCCAGATGTTACAACAAGACCTTGTATGTCATCTCGCCCCTCAAGCAGTTCAACCACTTGGGTAAATTCAGCATTGGTCTTGGCGTCAAATTTATTGACGCTTTGTGATTGATTATCAAAACACAAGTTGGCGATACCATTCACTAAAGTCAATGTTAGGCTATTGCCTTTAAAAATTTCAGTCATTATCATGGTCCTTTGTTGATGAATTTACTGATGGGTTTTACTAGAAAGTTATTTAATATAACAAACTTTTTGTCATTTGCGGTAGGATTTTTTAAAAAATTGACTGACAAGTCATGAAAAAAGCCCTGCCACCATCTAAGCGTCAGGGCTTTTAAGCGATTTAGCTTAATATGCCAAAAAAGTGTGATAAAAACAACAATGCAAAGCCCGTCAAAAACACCAACCCTGCCCAAGACAGCACCCTTAGCCATCTAGGGAGATGCTCTTGTTCACGAGCCAATGCAAAGTTTAGCCATGCAAATACAGGAGCAGAAACGAACGCCATAATCATGGCAAATTTTAGCATACTGGTCAATGCCGACCCAAAATATAAAATCAGCACCAAGCCTGCCACACTAAAAAAGCTCAGCCATGCACGCAAGGTGTGTTTACCAAAATGATGCTTCTTGCGAATCAATCGTACCGACTCAGCATTAAGACGAGCGTAGCCATCAATCACCGTGATGGTCGAGCCAAACATACACAAAAACGCAATGGACGCCACAAGTAGCCCAGACCACTCGCCGATGGTTTGGGTGTACATACCAATCAGTTGCCCAACATATTTACCACCCACCAACTGAATCTCTTGACCTGAACCATACTGCACCAACGCCCCAAGTGCCAAAAACACGATGGCAAGTATCGCCGATGCCAAAAAACCCACATTAAAATCAAGCAATCCTTGCTCATGGGTCAGCTTAGGATTCTCACGGCGTTTTTGTATGGTCCATAAGGAAGTAATGGCAGAAATCTCAATAGGAGCTGGCATCCAACCCATGAGTGCCACAATAAACCGTTCCTTAAAACCTACCTAAACCTACCCAAAGGCAAATTTAGCGTTTAATTCCTACTTCAATGTTGTTTGCCTTATTCGTTTGAACTTGGACTGACATCAACTCCATAGGCGTTTTTAGTTGGGGATAGAACTTACCCACCAACGATTAATATTAAGATAAAGTTAAAACCTTATCTGCCTGATTTAAAATATTGATACTTGCATTAATATCACGGTCATGATTGGTATGGCAACTAGGACAAATCCAATGTCTAACCGCAAGTGTCAAGTTTTCTTTTGTCATCATAAAACCGCAATTTGAACAAGTTTTAGAGCTTGGATAAAACCTGTCCAATTCTTTGATGGTCTTACCCCATTGGTTGGCTTTATAAATCAGCTGTCGCTTAAACTCATAAAACCCTAAATCGCTAATGGCTCGGCTTAAGTGACGGTTTTTAACCATACCTTTAACGTTAAGGTTTTCAATGCAAATCACGCCATAACTTTTGACAAGTTGTGTTGTGAGCTTATGAGTAAAGTCTTTTCTGATACAACTGATTTTGTCATGCAATCGTGATAGCTTGGTTTTCGCTTTTTCACGATTTTTAGAGCCTTTTTGTTTTCGGCTGAGCTGTTTGCTTAGTCGTTTTAATTGTTTGAGTTTGGTTTTTAATGGCTTGGGAGCTTGTGCTTTTGTGCCGTCTGATAATACGGCTAAATCACTTATGCCTAAGTCTATGCCAACTTGTTCGCCTGTTTTGTTTAATGGTTTGTTCATTTCACCAAGTTCAACGGCAACTGAGACAAACCATTTTTCGCCTTGTTTAAAGACTTTGGCGGATAAAATTTTCCCTTGATGGCGTAAGTTTTCACGCATTCTTACCAAACCTAAATTTGGGATTTGAATGTATGGTTTGTTATTGATGGTTTTGAGTTTAAATTGGTCGTTGGATAGGCTAAAACGGTCATTTACACCTTTTTTGCGAAATTGGGGATATTTGCTTTCGCCTTTAAAAAAGCGTTTAAAGGCATCGCCTAGTTGCATAATAGCAAGTTGTGGACTGCACTTGGTTACTTCTAGCATGAATGGGTATTTTTCATGTTTTATGGCGTTAAGTTGTTTTCTTAGTTTACCTTGTGATGGTTTGTTAAGTCGGTTTTCGTCAATGGTTATGCCGTTTGCTTGACAGTCATCACGGTAGTTTTTGTCTTGTTCATATTGCTTTTTCCATTCTGCCAACGCCCAATTATAGGCTAGACGTGCGATACCGCACGCCTTGCTAAAATGTGTGGCTTGTTTATTGGTTGGGTCAAGTCGGATGATGTGTCCACGAATAATCGTCATTCCAATGCTACCTTAACGGCTTCAAGCAGTTTTTTATTCTTTTTACTTCGTGAGCCATATAGTCTTGCTGAAAATACCGTAATGATTTCTAGCACATCTTGAGCAAGCTCTTCTTCAAAGGATAGGTTTTCGCCTTGATTGATGATGATAACTTCAACATTTCTTGCTTCACAGATAGCAAAGACAAGTTCTGCACCAAAGCGTAATAGGCGGTCTTGATGGGTTAAAACCAATCTGCCGATTTCATTGTTTAATATACCGTCAAGCAGTTGTTTAAGTCCTTTTTTATGGTAGCTCATGCCAGAACCTAAATCATTGATGACCTCATAAGTCCAGCCTTGTTTGGCACAGTAGAGTTCTAAAACTTGGATTTGACGCTCTAAATCGTCCTTTTGGTCGTGGCTTGATACTCGTGCATAGGCAATGGTTTTTCGGTCTTTGTTGCCTATGCCATGCAGTAGGTTTGGGTTGATTGTACTAATATCGTACCGTCTGTGTCCTTTAGGTGTTCTTTCGGCAACAAGCACACCACTTTCGTCCCATCTGCGTAATGTTGAGATGGACACGCCAAGTTGTTTGGAAGCTTCGTTGATGCTAATTAATCTATTCATTTGGATATTATAAGATAGATTTAGTTAGATTTCAAGGAATAGTTCAAAGTCCCAGTTGAAAATCACCAACTAGGGCTTATGCTTAAGAAATCACAGGCTCTTTACCCTCGTCAATGACCTCACGAGTAACCGATACTTCATTGACACCCTCCATGCTTGGTAATTCGTACATGGTATCAAGCAGGGCATTTTCAATGATAGAACGAAGACCCCTCGCCCCTGTTTTTCGCTTCATGGCTTTTTTGGCGATGGCGGTTAGGGCTTCTTCATCAAAGTTCAGCTTCGCCCCTTCCATCTCAAACAGGTACTGATATTGTTTGGTTAGGGCATTTTTTGGTTCGGTCAAAATCTGAACCAACGCCTCTTCATCAAGCTCATCTAGCGTAGCGATGACAGGCAGACGACCGATGAACTCTGGAATAATACCAAATCTCACCAAATCCTCAGGCTCAACCTCACGGAACAGCTCGCTGATTTTCGCCTCTTTTTTTGCCTTGACGGTGGCATTAAAGCCCATGCCTGTCGTCTCAGTACGCTGTTGAATGATACGGTCAAGCCCTGCAAACGCCCCACCAACGATGATGAGAATATTGCTTGTATCCACCTGAATCATCTCTTGGCGTGGGTGCTTGCGTCCACCTTGTGGCGGAATATTCGCTACTGTGCCTTCGATGATTTTTAAGAGTGCTTGTTGCACACCCTCACCTGAAACATCTCGAGTGATGGAGACATTTTCACTTTTTTTGGTGATTTTATCAATCTCATCAATATAAATAATGCCTTTTTGGGTACGCTCGATATCATAATCGGCGGCTTGTAGTAGCTTTTGGACGATGTTTTCCACATCTTCGCCCACATAGCCTGCCTCGGTCAAGGTTGTGGCATCTGCCATGGCAAATGGCACATCTAGTAGGCGTGCTAAAGTCTGAGCCAGTAGCGTCTTGCCTGACCCTGTCGGTCCGATTAGCAGAATGTTACTTTTGGCAAGCTCAACTTTCTCTTTGCTTGTCGCTTCATCTTTTTTGGCGGATTTTAGTCGCTTGTAGTGGTTATAGACCGCTACCGATAAGGCTTTTTTTGCCGTGTCTTGACCGATGACATATTCATCCAGATGAGCTCGTAGCTCTTTTGGGGTTGGTAGCTTGGCATTTTCCCACGCATCGGCATCTTTGGCTGATGAGTCATTCAACGGCTCAGCGTCAATGCCGGCACCTGCAAGCATATCCCCACATTGTGCTACGCATTCATTACAAATGCTAGCACCATCGCCTGCAATTAGTTTTTTGACTTCGGTTTTTTTCTTACCACAAAATGAGCAAGTATTTAGTGTATCAGTCATGACGCCCCCTTACAGCTGTGCTGGGCGTCTATCAAGGACGCTATCAACCAAGCCGTATTCTTGTGCTTCGTACGCATCTAGCCAATAATCTCGCTCTACATCTCGCTCAACCTTTTCAAGTGGCTGACCTGTACGCTCGGCAAGTATGCGATTTAGGCGTTCACGGATTTTTAGGATTTCACGCGCACTAATCTCAATGTCGGTTGCTTGACCTTGTGCTCCACCTGATGGCTGATGAATCATGACACGGCTGTTCGCTAAGGCATAGCGTTTACCCTTCGCCCCTGCCGCCAATAAAAACGACCCCATGCTACACGCCTGCCCCATGCAGATGGTCGATACATCAGGCTTGATAAAATTCATGGTATCAAACATCGCCATGCCTGCTGTTACGACACCACCAGGGGAGTTGATATATAGATGAATGTCTTTTTCAGGATTCTCTGCTTCTAGGAACAAAAGCTGAGCGACAATCAAATTCGCCATGTGGTCTTCTACTTGACCTGTCAAGAAAATCACTCGCTCACGCAGTAGGCGAGAGAAAATGTCAAACGAACGCTCGCCACGCCCTGACTGCTCAATCACCATGGGTACAAGGGCGGAGCGTGGTGCGTGGTAAGTATCCATCAGTTGATCATAATACGGATTATGTTTCATGTGGTTCATTGATTTTCCCATTATTGACTAATCATTCACTAAATTAAAAACGAAAAATTTCTGCTATTCTACCACTAATTAAAAAATACCCCAAACACTGTTTGGGGTATTTTTATGGATTTATTGTAAACCCAAAGAGATTATAGCTGTGCTTGCTGTGCAGCTGCCAATAAATCTTGGTATTTCACTTCTTTATCGGTTACTTTTGCTTGTGAAAGCAGATAGTCAACCACTTGATCTTCTAGTACCACAGCCTCGATACCGGCACGCTGCTGCTTGTCGTTGGTGTAGTATTCGATGACTTCAGACGGATCTTCATAGTTCTCTGCTGCTTCTGCAATGAATGCAGTAACTCGCTCTTGGTCAACTTCAAGACCTTGTTTTTCAATGATTTGGCTAGCCAATACGCCCAAACGCACCGCACGAATTGCTTGGTCTTCAAACAACTCATTTGGTAGCATATCTGCACCAAAGCTGTTTGGATTAGTACCGAACTGCTGAGCGAAGCGTTGTAGCATTTGTTCACGCTGACGGTTAATCTCTTGCTCTAGCATTGCTTTTGGCACATCAAATTCATTCTTTTCAAGCAATGCGTCAAAAGCAGCTTGCTTGACTTGGTTACGAGCTGCATTCTTGATTTCACGCTCCATGTTCTTGCGAACATCGGCTTTTAGCTTATCAAGACCACCTTCTTTAACACCAAACAGCTCAAAGAACTCTTCGTTTAGCTCTGGTAGTTTTGGTGTTTTAACTTCTTTAACGCTGATTTTAAAATCTGCTTCTTTGCCTTGTAGGTTTTCAGCTTGGTAGTCTGCAGGGAAAGTTACCTTGATGGTTTTTTCTTCGCCAGCTTTCATGCCTTTCATGCCATCTTCAAAACCAGGAATCATGCGACCTGAACCGATGACCAAGCGATAATCTTCAGCTGCACCACCTTCAAACTTCTCGCCGTCAATCGTACCTTCAAAATCAAAAGTCGCTTCATCGCCATCTTCTAGCACACCGTCTTTGGTCTCGTAAGTTTGGCGTTGCTTTTGTAGGTTTTCAATCATCGTATCTACATCTTCATCAGATACGGTGGCAGTTTGGCGTTCTACTTCAATCTCGCTAATGCCTTGAACTTCTACCGCTGGGAAAGTCTCAACAGTGGCTTGATAAACCAAAAAGTCATCTTCAAGTTTCACATCATCAATATTTGGTACGCCAACAGCACGCACTTTTTGCTCACTCATGGCTTCAAATACCGTATCACGAATCACATCGTTGATGACTTCTTGTTGAATGCCTGCACCATACTGGGCACGAATGTGGCTAACTGGCACTTTGCCCTTGCGGAAACCGTCAATCTTGGCAGTCTTTGCCACAGAACGGATACGGCTTTCAACACGGCTTTGAATGGTAGCGACAGGGACTTTTACAGTCAGTTGAGTCTCTTTGTCCGACAGTACATTGACTGTGATGTCTAAATTGCTCATGGTAATTACCTTAAAAAAATTATTAAAAATCAATAGCTTAAAACAAAAAAATACAAATCCAAACAGGCAACAGATGCCATAAAATTCTTAAAAGATAGCCATTATAGCTTTTTTCCATAAAAATAACAAGCAAAAGACAGGCCCCCAGTTTATCAAGATTGCATCGCACCAAGAGCGATAAACATCATGCTGTATCTGTGGTAGCAGGTGGCTTGTGGACATCAAACCACAACCCATCAAACCCTTGATAACCAATCGGTCGAGCAGTTTGGCTTTAGCTTAACTTTTTAGCATTGATATCAGTGATTGCAATGCTTGACCTCGATGACTGATTTTATTTTTCTTGGCTTTGTCTAACTGTGCTGAAGTTTTTTGTAATTCTGGTAGCCAAAAAAGCGGGTCATAGCCAAAACCATGCTCGCCTTGTGGCTGTGGCAAAATCTGCCCACGCCACAGACCTTGTGCGATGATTGGCAATGGGTCATCTTGATGGCGAACAAGGGCAAGCACACAAACAAAAAAAGCCTCCACCGTCTCGCCCTTTTCAAAAAAAGGTGCTAGCTCACAAAGTAGCTTGTTATTATTCGCCAAGTCATTGCCATGCTCGCCTGCAAATCGTGCCGAATAAATCCCTGGAAAATTCCCCAAAATAGGCACACACAGCCCACTGTCATCAGCGATGGCAGGCAGTCCGCTCTTACTGCTTGCATGGCGTGCTTTAATCAACGCATTCTCCACGAACGACAGACCATCTTCAATGGCGTCATCAATGCCAAGCTCGCCTTGTGGGACGATGGTCAGCCCCAAATTTGTCTCATCAAACAACCCCTGAAACTCAGCAAGTTTGCCTTGATTATTACTGGCTAAGACGATTTTTTGACTATCCAACATGACTTCACTCCACAAAACCTAAAAAAATAGTTAACTTGTTCATTTTTGGGCTGTCTCACCTGATGATGACCTGCGATGACTTATGATAACTGACATCATGCACCATTGTAGCACAAAAACCTTGATAACACTGGCACAAAAGCTCACCCAATGACCGCTGAATAGGTCAAAGTTACACACGCATACCCCAAAATAAGCATTTATCTTTTGGAATAACATTGCTACAATATCTTTTATATGTTAATCAACAATACATACCGCCCAACAGTTGTTAGTTTAGCATTTGCAATAATAGACTTCACATCAATAGGACAGATTATGCATGACGACAATACCTTACTGACGGCACAGACCTCTATCACACCCAGATCATCAGCGACACCCAGCACACATCGCTTTACCTTTTATGGCAGTGGGTCGGCTTATTTTAAGATTTGGATTGTCAATTTGTTTTTGACCATCATTACCTTAGGTATCTATTCGCCGTGGGCGAAAGTGCGTCGTCTGCGGTATTTTTATGGCAATACTGAAATCGGCGGAGAGATTTTTGACTTTACCGCCAGCCCAAAACGGATTTTAATTGGACGAATGATTGCCATTGTGGTTTATTTAGTAATCAATATTTTTAGTAATTTTTCGCCAGAGCTTGCCATCGCCGGCTTTCTTGTTTTGTTTGTTTTATTTCCATGGCTCATTCGTTCTACCATGCGTTTTATGGCAAGAAACAGTCAGTACAACAACATTCGCTTTGGCTTTGGGGGTACGCTTGGCACTTTATATATGATGTGTATCGCCATTGTATTATTAAACCTTGTCAGTTTTGGTCTGCTCATGCCATTTAGTCTTTGGTTGTTTAAACACTATCAATTTGATAACACCTATTTTGGACAGCTCAAATTCAACTTTAACACCAGCGTACTGGATTATTATAAAGCCATGCTATTGCCAATAGTACTATTCATCTTGATGATGGTCATCTCTGCTATTATTGGTTTTGGTGGCTATATGGATATCATCTCTGATATGGATAACGATACGATGGCATCTATATTTGCGATAATGATTGGGCTGTTCTATGTGGGCATACTACTCATCATACCGCTCGTGCAAGGCTATCTACATAAAGCCATCTGGGGCAAGCTGACTTTGGGGGATAATCGCTTTGAGTTGGTGAATTTTAGTGTGATGAAATTTGCCCTAATCAACCTAACCAATTACATCGCCATCATCATAAGTCTGGGTCTGCTTTATCCATGGGCGAGCGTGCGTTTGCACCGCTATAAGACAGAGACGCTCTCACTGGTCGCTTATGATGACTTTGAAATGCTCACCACGCCAAGTGCAGACCATGTCTCACCGATTGGCGAAGAGATTAGTGATGTATTTGATTTTGATGTCTCGTGGTAATCATGGCAGAAGCGATTAACATTCGTTATTTTGATGGCAAAATCAGCAAGCCTCATTTAGCACGCTTAAGCCCCATCTTTTATCAAGGGCAGGCGGACGGCTTTGTCATCACATGGCAAAATAAGCATGGCTCACATGAACAACGCTACTTCATCAAAGACTGTGAATACCTACCCGCCATTGACAACTCGCCCCATGTACTGATGTTTCATGATGGGGCAAGGGCTGAGTTGGCGGTCATTCCTGATTGGCTAACACTTGACAACAAAAAGCTGTTTGGCAACATCAAAAAGATGGAGACTCGCTGGAGTTGGATAGGAACAAGTCTCATCGCGGTGTGCCTGTTCGTCTTTGGGCTATTTCGCTACGGCATTCCTACCGCCTCTCACCATCTCGCCCAGAGCCTACCTGCAGATACGCTAGTTAGGCTTGGTGATCAGGCAGAAGACTATGTCATGGAGCTCACCTTGCCAAGCACCCTGCCCCAAGCACGCCAAGACGAAATCATCAGCCTATATGACAAGCTAGATAGCAACCCAAAAGCCAAAATACTGGTGCGCCATGGCGACTCTCTTGGTGCAAATGCCTTTGCCATTCCCAACAACACCATCGTCATCACCGATGAACTCATCAAGCTAAGTGATGATAATAATGAGATTCTCGCCGTGCTTGCCCACGAACAAGGGCATCTGGTACACCGCCACAGTCTAGAACAAACCATCAGTAGCTTGGGTTTGGGTGTACTCATCGTCATCATCACAGGCGACACCTCTGATATCTTGCTCGCCTTGCCTACGCTACTGACGAGCAGTCATTACTCCCAAAAAGCAGAACTAGAAGCAGACAGGTTCGCCATCAATGAGCTGACACGCTTGGGCATTTCTCCCAAACATCTCGCCAGTTTTTTTGAAAAAATGCAAAAAGAACACGGCGAACAAGGGCATTGGTCCATCATCTCCACCCACCCTGACACCAACAAGCGTATCGAGCAGGTCAATCAACACAGCAAATAAACCCATCAAAAAAACCGCCCAATTATTCCCTTGTGATAATTGGGCGGTTTTTTTGGGTCATCTCCATAAGACAGCCACCACTTCATTTAAGCGTGTGCCACCATCCAATCACTTGTCATCTTGTCAGACTTACTTGCCCACGCCTGTATAAAACCCTTTATAACTCAACACCTGCTCATCATCAAAGACATTTTTGGCATCAAATATCGGCAAGGTAAAGTTATTTAATCTGCCCATATCAATCAGCTCATTCTCCGACCAGTTGATGATGAATAAGGCGTGGGCGGTTGTGAGCGTGTATGGGTCGCTTAGCAGTTGGAATAACGGCTGATCGCCATATAGACTTTTTAGTTCATCGGCAGTATTGACCGCATAAACGCAAGTTTTAATATCATACGCCCAGCACAGTTTTAGTAAGGCATGAATGGCACTGCCAGTGGTCTTTGGGGTATTGGTGCGATAACCCGCCCCCCAAATCACTACCTGCTTATTCTCAATCCCACCATTAAAATACTGCCAAAACTTTCTAAATATCAGCTCTTTTTGGTCGCCATTGACATCTGCCACTGCTTTTAATAACGAAGTGTCCACGCCATTATCATGGAAACTTTGGGTTAAGTGTGCCAATTCATTGGGCAAAGTTTTACCACCAAATCCCCAACCTGCTTTTAGATAATGCGAGCCGATACGCTTATCTAGCCCCATCATCGTCTCAATCTGCTTGATATTCACGCCAACACCATCAGCCAGTCGTGCCATCTCATTGATGAAGGACAGCCGTGTGGCAAGCATTCCTATGATGCTTGCTCTTGCCAATTCAACGGTCTTAATATCAGCAAAATAGTGCTTGTCGCTATTTTTTATCAAAGACGCCAACACATCAGAATGATCAACGCTGCCCTGTAATTTCTCGCCAATCAGCAATAATTCAATATGAAAAAACGCATTAAAATTGTTACCGTCTTTTAAAAAATTAAAAGGCACATAATACACCCAGTTGGTCGCTAACCGCTCTGCAAAATCATCAAAAAACCCCAATGGCTTTGCACCGCTTAAGATGACCTGTGAGCTTGGATTTAGGTCAAGATTGAGACAGTCATTATCATGATGCTCATCAAAAAACAGCCAATAATAAGGGGTCGGCTTTAGGTCGGCTTGAATGATGATTTTGTTATCAGTTACATAAAACTGCCACAATAACGACAATTGACGGTCAAACTGATAAGGCATCAAGACTTCATCTATCTGTTGTTGGCTTGCCAAAATAGACACCTGCCAAGCATGACTTGCCAAAAATATGGCGGTATTGATACTCTCATGATTGATGCCAATGATTTGAATCTGTTTCATTTGTTATCCAAAATGACTTTTAGTAAATGATTGGTAGAGCCATCAAAGCTACCCATATTGCCATTTAGCACGCCAAACACGCTTTGTGCCATCACCTTGCCGACTTCCACGCCCCATTGGTCAAAAGGGTTGATTTGCCAAATCACACTCATCACAAAGACTTTGTGCTCATACAGTGCGATGAGCGAACCTAGCGTCTTGGGCGATAAAGCACTCAGTAGCAAGGTGGTGGACGGCTGATTGCCTCGATATTGTTTAAATTGGCTAAATTGATCATCATGATTTCTTAATTCATCAGGCAAGGCACGATTGCCGAACGCCAACACCTGCGACTGGGCAAGGCAGTTTGCTAGTGATAATTTATGCTGATTGTCTAATTGTCTGTCATGTGCTTGGTGGTTGTCGTAGCGGTTGATGGGCGTGATAAAGTCGCACGATACCCTTTGAGTACCTTGATGTAACAGCTGATAAAAAGCGTGCTGAGCATTTGACCCAATATCTCCCCATAAAATTGGGCAGGTCTGATAAGCCACTTTTTGACCGTTGCGCGCCACTGATTTGCCATTAGATTCCATTTCAAGCTGAGTGAGATAATTGGGAAAAAATTTCAGCCGTCCATCGTAGGGTAAGACAGCATGGGCATTGATTCCCAAAAATGTCGCATTCCACACGCCAAGCAGACCCAACAACACTGGCAGGTTTTGTTCAAACGAGCTTTGGGCAAAGTGTCTGTCCATGTCGCTTGCCCCTGCCAACAGCTCATAAAAGTTGTCCATGCCCACCTTAATCGCAATGGCAAGCCCAATCGCCGACCACATAGAAAAGCGTCCACCCACCCAGTCCCAAAGCAGTAGTTGGTTATCGTCATGGATTCCCCACTCGCTCATCTTGTCAGGGCGAGTAGAAATGCCAATAAAATGATGGCGTAAAACCGTCGGTCTATGATCACAAAAAGACAACAGCCACGACAAAGCCGTCTGTGCATTAGCGAGCGTATCGGCAGTGCCAAAAGATTTTGAAGAGATGATGAACAAAGTGGTCTGGGGATTTAGAGTTTTTAGCAAAGTATCAAGCTGAGTGCCGTCCATATTAGAGACAAAATGCACACGAGTATCGGTATCCGCCCACTCATCTAAAGCGACACTTGCCATCAATGGTCCAAGATCAGACCCACCCACTCCGATATTGACCACATCGCTCATCGCCCTGCCAGAATAGCCACGCCATACTTTGGTGCGGATACGCTCCACCATCGTTGCACATTTTTCTAAACTGGCGTGGACTTGACCGCCCACATCAATGCCGTCCACCATCAGCGTCTCGCCTTTAGGCAGTCTAAGGGCGGTGTGCAGGGCTGAGCGGTTTTCGGTGTCGTTGATTTTTTTGCCAGTCAATAAATCATTAATCCTACTGGATAATTCAAACTCATCTGCTAGCGTCAATAAATCCGCCAAAATCTCATCATCAATCGCCTGCTTACTAAAATCCATAAAAATATCGCAAGCACTGGCACTAAATCTCTCGCTTCGCTTAGGGTCAGACCAAAACAAATCGCCCAAATCTAGGGGCGTGGTGGCATAAGACCAAAGAGATTGCCAAGTTGTTGAGTGTGTTGTATTGAGCATGATATTATCCTGCAATTCCACATAAACTTTAGGTCATGAACCAAAAGACAAGCGTGTCTCAAACAGACCACCAAAGACTTACCACCAAAAACCAACAAAAAAACAACACAAAAGATAATGCCATCTTGACTTGATGACCGCCCAGAGAGCTGTTTTTGCAAACTGTTTTTTGTAAGCCGTTTTTTGTAAGCCGTTTTTTGTAAGCCGTTTTTTGTAAGCCGTTTTTTGTAAGCCGTTTTTTGTAAGCCGTTTTTAGTCAGTTGCTTTTTGGTGATTTACTTCTCGGCGAGTTGCTTGTTGGCGAAGTACATGAACGCACGCATATAACTGGTCATGTCGCCGGCATCAAAACTATCGCCCACCATGGTCGCCACATCCACACCACGACTGCCAATCAACGCATCGATGGCATCGGTCAGCTGAATCTCTCCGCCAACGCTTGGGACAGCCCCATCAAGATACTCAAAAATCTTAGGGTCAAACACATATCTGCCCACGACCGCCAAGTTTGATGGAGCAACATCGGCGGTTGGTTTTTCTACAAAGCCCATGACAGCAAAGGACTGGTTTTGTTCGTCTTTTTGTAGGGTCTGGGCGTTATTGAGTTTGGCAATGCCGTATTTGTGAATGTCTTCTTTTGCCACAGGTTCAACCAAAATCTGGCTGCGACCTGTACTGGCAAATTGATCAAGCATATAAGCCAGATTGTGCATTGCATAGTCAGTGTGATAAGGATCGATGACCACATCAGGCAGTAGCACCGCAAAAGGACGGTCGCCCACCACCGCACGCCCCGAAAGCACAGCGTGCCCTAGCCCCAAAGGCTTGCCTTGGCGGACGCTGATGATTTGCACACCATCTGGCAACACAGTCAGCCCATCTGCCATGTCATCTTTGCCTTTTGAGCGAAGTTGGGTATCTAGTTCGCTGTTGGTGTCAAAATAATTTTCTATCGCACCCTTTTGGGCGTGATTGACAAGCACGATATTTTTGATGCCAGCACGCACCGCCTCCATGACGACATAGTGAATGGCGGGCTTGTTACCAAGTGGTAACAGCTCTTTTGGGATGGCTTTTGAAAGCGGGAGCATCCGTGTGCCAAAGCCTGCACAAGGAATGATGGCATAAGTTACTGATTTCATCTAAACTACCTATCACATCTACAATGGCTACTATGATTAAATAACAGCAATTCAAAAAAGTCATGACACCTTGAGCATCAGACCAGCCAAATGATCCATCATGACCATTCAACCTCATGACATTCAATCAATGTTTGATTATAACACACATCGCATAATGACAATGCAGGCAAATGACCCATCTCACCAATAATACATCCGCTCATCTTATGCACCCAAAAAATCCAAAAAAAATTTTTTATAGCAAGGCTTCAAATGATGCTAAAATATATTTGACACAAAAGCGATGTTTTGTTACCATAAAGCAAAACAATATTAAAACATATGGCGATGGGTGCCCAAAAGCTACACACTGGGTTCTTATTTACCTTTCATCACAAATCAGATATCAGATAGGAGTTATCTTGTGAATAAAATCTTTAAAGTCAAACGCAACTCGCTTGGTCAATCTGTGGTTTGCTCAGAAATCGCTACTTCTCGTTCTAAAGGTCGAGTGGTTGCCTCAGCATTGGCGTTGACCGTATTGGCAAGTGCAACCGCCACCCAAGCGTTTGCTCAAAATGATACTAATTCTTCGTTAGAGCCAGAAGATCTACACGCACTAATAGATGAGCAGTTCAAATCTTCTAATCCTAATATCACCGATGCTGAGCATAAAGAGTATTTAAAACTGCTCTATAAGGTCGCTGTCGACCATGAAGAAGGTATTGAAGCTTTGTCTGAGATTGTTGGAGCCGTGGATGTTGATTTAGAAAACTTTTCAGAGTGGGCTTATAGAACCCAACATGACATCTTAAGTATGGCTGAAAATGTTGATGCTGCTCTAGCGATCAAAGCAAATAAAGTTGATGTTGATGCCAACACCGCTGCCATCGCAACCAAAGCAGATACTGAAACTGTATTGACGCTACTAGGCAACCAAGAGAAGAATACTCAAGAAACTTTTGCTGATGTATTAAATCAAATCTCAACCAAAGCAAGCCAAGCTGATTTTAATACCTTGAAAGAAGAAGCGCGAGTAGCCAAAGCGGTTGCAGATAATGCTGTCTCAGTAAACAACGAGCAACAAGGTAAAATCGCAGAAAACACCACTGCCATCGCTCAGAACGCCAATGACATCGTTGATACAGTAAAATATGTCAATGCAGTTGCTGAAACTGCAGACACCAACAGCATTGCCATCGCTCAAAACACCGCTGCCATCGCAACCAAAGCAAATCAATCTGCTGTTGATGCTCTAAAACAAGCGGATACTCACCTAGCTTCTATCGCAGGTACAAACCAAGGCAATATCGCTAAATTGCAAACAGAAGTTGGCACCATTGGAGCCGATTTGAAGAAAAAGGCGGACCAAGAGCAAGTGAACACACTTGGCAATAAAGTAGATGCATTTGACACCAAAATCAACACGCTACAGTCAGGACATCAAAACCTTAATGGTAAAATCAACAGACTGGACAAAGACCTAAGTGCCGGTATTGCAGGTTCTGTTGCTCTTGCCATGATGCCAGCACCAGCAGCAGGCAGCCAGTACATCACTGGTGGCACAGGCTTCTATAATGGCGAAAGTGCCATCGCACTTGGTTTTACTGGTGCTAGCGAAACTGGTAAGTTCACCTACAAGCTGGGTGGTTCGTTGACCTCATCTGGCTCTGGTATTTTCGGTGCAGGTGCAGGCTATCGCTGGAAATAATGCAACTGTATTGTCTAACAATACTGGCAATAAAAACCGCTCAAATGATTTTGAGCGGTTTTTTTGTTGTGGATTTGCGTAGTTGAGATGGACAGCATGACTTCTTACCATCACAACCAACCCAATCCTAAAAGCCACACACAAGCCCATGTATAAAGCCATATACCAAGCTATAAAGCCACCAAGCCGTGTATCATTCAAGACAAGGTCAGACAAAAGTCAAGCACAAAAAAACACCCATTGTGTGGGTGTTTTTTGGATTTGCTATTTTGACTCAGATTAGCGTTTTTTACGCTGAATGGCGTGAATCGCTCGACCATCTGCCGACAGTGCCGCTTCATGCACGGCTTCTGATACTGTTGGGTGAGCAAATGTCATCAGCTGCAAATCTTCAACGCTAGACACAAACTCAAGAGCAATCATGCCTTGATGTACGATATCGCCTGCACCCACGCCCACCATGTGCAAGCCCAACAGACGGTCAGTCTTGGCATCTGCCACAACTTTAATCAAGCCTTGACCTTCGCCTTGAGCTAAGGCACGACCGTTAGCAGCTAGGCTAAATGAGCCTGTTTTAACTTCATGACCTTTGTCTTTGGCGGCTTGTTCGGTCAGACCCACCCACGCAATCTCAGGGTGAGTATAAATCACGCTGATGATGGTATCGTAGTTCACTTGGGCCTTTTCGCCATGAATGCGTTCTACCGCCATCATGCCTTCTTCCATCGCCTTGTGAGCAAGCATCGGACCACGCACCAAATCGCCAATGGCATATACGCCATCTAGGTTGGTTTTGCATTGGTCATCTACCGCTACCAAGCCACGCTCGGTCAGCTCGATGCCACAGCCATCAGCCAATAGACCTTCGCTATACGCACGGCGACCCACGCAGACGATAAGCTTATCAAAGGTCTCGGTCTTAACCTCGCCTTTCACATCGGTCGTAACCACCACCTCACCATTCACCACCTCAGCGTTCGTAACTTTGGTGTCCACACGAATGTCAAGACCTTGTTTTTTAAGGAGTTTGGCAGCTTCTTTTGAGATGTCTTTATCAGCCACTGCCAAAAACTCTGGCATGGCTTCATACACAACCACTTCTGAACCCAAGCGACGCCATACCGAGCCAAGCTCCAAGCCAATCACGCCAGCACCAATCACGCCTAGGCGTTTTGGTGCTTCGCTAAACTCTAAAGCACCTGTGCTATCTACGATATACTCGCCATCAGTCTTAGCAACAGGAATCTCAATCGGCACAGAACCTGCCGCCAAAATCACATACTTAGCAGTGATGGTGGTCTCGGTGCCATCATGAGCGGTGAATTTGACTTGTTTTTCGGCAGATTTGCCATCAAGCAAAGTACCCACGCCTTGTAGCCAGTCCACACCATTGCCTTTTAATAGACCTGCCACGCCTGCGGTCAAGCCTTTGACGATACCGTCTTTGCGTGCTAGCATTTTGGCGACATCAATGGCGACATCGCCTGTGGTGATACCATGCTCGTCTAGCTCGTGGCGAGTTGCTTCATAGCGGTGTGAGCTGTCTAGCAGAGCCTTTGATGGGATACAGCCCACATTTAGGCAAGTACCGCCCAAAGCAGGCTCGCCTTTATGAATGCGTTTTTCGATACAGGCGGTGCTAAATCCAAGCTGAGCGGCACGAATGGCAGCTTCATAACCACCAGGACCACCACCGATTACAACCAAATCATATGAAGTTTTCATTATTATTCTCTCTTTTGTAATGAATGATGCCCACCTTGCGATAGGCATCTAAATAACAGATTAGATATCAAGAATTAGGCGTGCAGGATCTTCGATCAACTCTTTGATGGTTACCAAGAATTGTACCGCATCTTTACCATCAATCAAGCGGTGGTCATAAGATAAAGCCAGATACATCATCGGTAGGATAACCACTTGACCATTAACCGCCATCGGACGCTCATTGATGGCGTGCATACCCAAAATAGCAGTTTGTGGTGGGTTGATGATTGGGGTTGATAGTAGTGAACCAAACACACCGCCGTTGGTGATGGTGAATGTGCCACCTGTCATCTCATCAATAGACAGCTTGCCTTCACGGGCTTTGGTGGCATAATCACGAATACCGCCTTCAATATCAGCCAGACCCATGTTGTCGGTATCACGAAGCACAGGCACAACCAAACCACGGTCAGAAGACACCGCTACGCCCACATCATAATAGCCGTGATACACGATATCATCACCATCAATAGAAGCATTAACCGCAGGGAAACGCTTCAACGCTTCGGTCGCCGCTTTAACAAATAGCGACATGAAGCCCAATTTTACGCCATGACGCTTCTCAAATTGGTCTTTGTACTTAGCACGCAAGTCCATCAAAGGCTTCATGTTCACTTCGTTGAAAGTGGTCAACATCGCTGTTTCTTGGGTTGCTGACAACAGACGCTCAGCGATACGCTTACGCAGACGAGTCATTGGCACACGAGTCTCAGCACGCTCACCCACCGCAGTGGCAATCACGCTACCAGAGGTGGTTTTTAGCGTTGGGTTGATCATGTCAGATTTGGTAACACGACCGCCACGACCCGAACCTTGAACATCGGCAGGATTAACACCTGTTTCTTTGGCGGCTTTACGGACAGCAGGCGATTGGTCTTTAAAATCGCCTTCATTGGTCGCTTTTGGTTGTACAGGGGCTGCCACAGAAGTAGGGTCAATGGTCGTGCCTTTAGCAGCTTCTGACTCGCTTGGCGTCTGTGCTGATGGTGCTGCAGCGGTTGCACCTGCTTCAAACTCGGCAATCACCTCATCAGATAGCACCGTGCTGTCCACACCTTTGATGATGCTAGTAATCACGCCATCATCAGGGGCAACGACTTCTAGCACAACCTTATCAGTTTCAACTTCAGCAAGCAGTTGGTCACGGCTGACCTGCTCGCCTTCGGCGATATGCCATTCAACGATAGTGCCGTCTTGTACCGACTCTGGGAATACTGGGGCTTTAATTTGAGACATGATGAACTCCTAATTATAATCAATAAAATATGGCAAAAGACCAAACTGACTTAGCATCGGTTTGGTGTATCAATCATTGTAACACTTCAACATCAACACCCAATGCTTCGGCAATCAGGGCTTTTTGCTGTGCATTATGAATCTTTGGTGAGCCTGTCGCAGGGGCAGCCGCCGCAGGGCGAGTTGCCATTTCAATGGATAGGTTGGTATCCAAGTCGTACAGCTCTGGCATGATGAAGTAGCACGCTCCTTGATTTTTCGGCTCTTCTTGCGTCCACACAACAGATGTGGCGTTCGGATATTTGGCAAGTTCAGCCTTCACACGCTCAGCAGGGAACGGATACAACTGCTCCACACGCAC
Source organism: Moraxella haemolytica (assembly GCF_030177935.1). Classification (NCBI taxonomy): domain Bacteria; kingdom Pseudomonadati; phylum Pseudomonadota; class Gammaproteobacteria; order Moraxellales; family Moraxellaceae; genus Moraxella; species Moraxella haemolytica. Next base: position 84,031 of record NZ_CP089974.1, on the reverse strand, counting down.
AATGGCGATGTGATTGAGACCCAGTTTACGACGCTGGTCAAGTAGCTCATAGTACACCTTACCACCACACAGCACCACACAAGTTACTGCATGATTATCTAGTGCGTCAATCTCTGGTAGCACGGTTTCAAATTTGCCATTCGCTAGCTCTTCTAGAGTGGATGTGGCAAGTGGGTGGCGAAGCAATGATTTTGGCGACATGACAATCAGTGGCTTACGAGCAGGACGCACCACTTGACGACGCAACGCATGGAAAATCTGTGCAGGTGTCGTTGGGGTGATGACTTGCATATTATCCTCAGCACACAACTGCAAATAACGCTCCAAGCGAGCTGAAGAATGCTCTGGACCTTGACCCTCAAAACCGTGTGGCAATAGCATGGTAAGACCTGCCAGACGCTGCCACTTGGTCTCGCCAGAACAGATGAACTGGTCAATCACGACCTGTGCACCGTTAGCAAAGTCGCCAAACTGTGCTTCCCATACCACCAAAGCATTTGGCATGGTGGTGGCATAGCCATATTCAAAGGCAAGCACCGCTTCTTCTGACAATAGTGAGTTATAAGTAGCAAAACGAGCTTGACCTTCACGGATATGCTGTAGCGGAATGTACATACTGCCATCTTTTTGGTTGTACAGTTCGCTATGACGATGAGAGAAAGTACCACGACCCACATCTTCACCTGTGATACGCACCAACAATCCTTCATCAACCAATGACGCATATGCCAAAGTCTCTGCCGCACCCCAGTTGAGTGGCTCTTCGCCTGTCTGCATGGCAAGGCGTTGTTCTAGTACTTTGGCGACTTGGCGTTGTAGCTCAAAGCCCTCTGGCACTTTTGCCATCGCACGACCATAGGACTTTAATTTTTCAATATCAACGCCTGTATCCCAGTCATCTTCTAGCTTATGCCCAATATACGGCGACCAGTCCACGAACAAGCTAGTATCTGGCTCCTTAGCCAAACCCTGTGCGACATCTTGACCGTTGTCTAGTGCCACACGGTAGTTGTCTTCAATTTGGGTGCTTTCATCTTTGGTGATGATACCCTCTTTCACCAATTTATCTGCGTACTGCGTGCGTGCGGTTGGCAGTTTTTTGATGATTTTGTACATGAGTGGCTGGGTTGCTGATGGCTCATCTGACTCATTGTGTCCGTTACGGCGATAGCAGACGATATCCAACACGATATCACGACCGAACTCGTTGCGATAATCCACCAGTAGCTGAGAAGCGAACACCACTGCCTCTGGGTCATCGCCATTGACATGCAAAATCGGTGCATGAACCATCTTCGCCACATCGGTGCAATACTCGGTTGAACGAGCGTCCTCTGGACGACTGGTGGTAAAGCCCACTTGGTTGTTAATCACGATATGCAAAGTACCGCCTGTCTTATAGGCACGAGTCTGCGACATCTGGAAAGTCTCTTGGTTGACACCCTGACCTGCAAAGGCAGCATCGCCATGCACCACGATAGGCAGTACGGTCTTGTTATCAATCTCATAGCCGTATTTTTCCGAGCGTCTGGCTTGACGAGCACGCACCGAACCTAGCATGACAGGAGAGACGATTTCTAGATGCGATGGGTTATAAGCCAAAGCAAGGTGTAGCTCACCACCTTTGGTGATGACATTTGAGCTAAAGCCGTTGTGGTATTTCACATCGCCTGAGCCTACGGTTGGCTGAATTTTGCCATCAAATTCATCAAATAATGTTGATGGGTTTTTACCCATGATATTAACCAATAGGTTCAAGCGACCACGGTGAGCCATGCCAATGACCACTTCTTTGGCACCATAAGTACCCACACGCTGAATCATCTCGTGTACCGCAGGGATAAAACTTTCGCCACCTTCTATACCGAAGCGTTTTACGCCTGTGTATTTACGAGCTAGGTATTTTTCTAGACCTTCGGCGGCGGTCAAGCGATCAAAGATTTCAAGTTTTTTGTCTTTATCAAAGCGGATATGACCTTGATTAGATTCAATATAGTCCTCAAACCACTTTTTCTCGGTAGCAGTAAAGACATGCATATATTCATAGCCGATACTACCGCAATAGATGCGTTCGCAAATCTCGATGATCTCACGCAAAGTGGCTTCATTTTTGCCAATGCTCATCAAGTTGGTTGGGAATACCGTATCCAGATCAGCCTCAGATAAGCCGTGATATGCCAAAGTCAGCTCTTCAATGGCAGGACGGTTTTGTAGATTTAATGGATCAAGATTGGCCTTGCGATGACCACGGCGACGATACGCAGAGATGAGCTGTTGTACCGCCATCTGTTTAGGGTCGCATCTATCTGCACCTTGTGCAACAGGACGGGCATTGGTTTGGTTGCGAGCCAGTAGCAGGTACTGCTCTTTGATGGCATTATGCGGTGCATCTGTATCGGTGCGATAATTGGCGAAATAGGCTTGCCATTCTTCGCTAACATTATTTTTATCTGCCAAATAATCTTCGTACAACGCCTCAATATACGCTGCACCATCTGCTGCTAATTCGGTGTTTTGATATGCCACCGTGTCTTTACTGTTTGTCATAATGTTCGCCATTTTCTTGGTGAATTTTTAGGATAAAATCTCATCAATAAGTGAACCAATCGTCTAAATATTGACCTAAATATCTACCTATGCGTCCATGCTTTCAAATGAGACGCATATTAACCGTATAGTGTACGCCATTTAATGCAAGATAACAAGTTGGAATGTTTTTAAAAATGTGCATGGTCGTAAATTTTCGTAAAAATCAGCAAAACAACCATCATCATTATTCATTTTGTGATGATAATCAGCACTTATTTATAAAATATCCTACTTTAAGCCATTTTGTGTGTCATTGGTTAAACTCATGACAACCACCCTGTTGGCTGTTCATCATCAGCTATTGCAAAGCAAAAGGTCTTATCTTTAGATAAGACCTTTGATACCGCCCAACGAGCAGTTAGCCTGCTACATCAAGCAACATATTACGGATATGACCGATGGCTTTGGTTGGGTTTAGACCTTTTGGACATACCGACACACAGTTCATGATACCACGGCAACGGAACAAGCTAAATGGGTCATCAAGACGAGCCAAACGAGCTTGGGTATCGCTATCACGGCTATCAATGATGAAACGGTAGCCGTTCAATAGTGCTGATGGTCCAAGGAACTTATCAGGGTTCCACCAGAACGATGGGCAAGAAGTAGAACAGCATGCACACAAAATACATTCGTATAGACCATTTAGCTTCTCACGGTCTTCGGGCGACTGCAAACGCTCTTTTGGTGGTGCAGGTTGGCTGTTGATTAGGTATGGGTGTACTTTTTCGTACTGGGCATAGAATTGGTTCATGTCCACAACCAAATCTTTAATCACAGGCAAGCCAGGTAATGGACGCACCACAATCTTATTTGGCAAGGTGTTCATGTTAATCAAACACGCCAAACCATTTTTGCCGTTAATATTCATGCCATCAGAACCACAGATACCCTCACGGCAGCTGCGACGGAAAGTAAGTGTTTCGTCCATCTTTTTAAGACGCAACAACACATCTAGCAACATACGATCAGATTCTAGTAGCTCAATCTCATAAGTTTGCATATAAGGGGCATTGTCTTTATCTGGATCGTAGCGATAAATCTCTACAATGCGAGTGCCTCGACTCATGGTACTTCTCCACAAAATTTTTTTTGATGATGGCTGAAATAATGACACAATGCTATGTTTTATGGGTCATTATTTCAACACATCTAAGAATATGAAACGAAATTAGAAAGTACGAACTCGTGGTTCACAATAGTCCACAGTCAGTGGCTTTTTACGAACAGGCTTATAAATCACACGGTTGCCTTCTGAATACCAAAGCGTATGCTTCATCCACTCATGGTCGTTACGACCTAGTGGCGCATACTCATCATCAGCAGGACGCTCGTAATCTAGCACAGAATGGGCACCACGGCACTCATGACGCAGGGCAGCTGACAGCATGGTCGCCTTAGCAACTTCATACAGGTTCGCCACTTCTAGTGCTTCAATGCGTGCGGTGTTAAAGACAGCTGATTTGTCTTTTAGATAGATTTGCTCAACTTTTGGTGCAAGTGCCAAAATCTTCTCAACACCCTCGTCCATCAACGCTTGGGTACGGAATACGCCTGCGTGAGACTGCATGATACTGCGGATTTCATCAGCAACTTCTTGGGCATTATAGCCCTCAGTAGAGTTTTGTAGCTTATCAAGGCGAGCTTGAGTGAAGTCTAGCACTCGTGGGTCTAATGGCTTGTAGCCATGGTCAGATTTTGCAAACTCATCTAGGATATGTTGACCTGCTGCACGACCAAACACCACAAGGTCAAGCAAAGAGTTCGTACCCAATCGGTTCGCACCATGTACTGACACACACGCACATTCACCGATGGCATACAGACCTTTGATGATGCGACCTTCAGTATATAGACCTTGTTCATCTACCTGACCGTCTAGTACAGGTACGGTTACTTGACCGTGAATGTTGGTTGGAATACCACCCATCATATAGTGAATGGTTGGTACAACTGGTACTGGCTCTTTGGTGATGTCCACATTAGCGAAGTTATGGCTAATCTCAAACACCGATGGCAAACGCTTCATGATTTCGGCATGACCCAGATGCGTCATGTCCATCACGATATAGTCGCCATTAGGACCACAGCCACGACCTTCTTTGATTTCTTGGTCCATAGAACGAGAAACGAAATCACGAGGTGCTAGGTCTTTTAGGGTCGGTGCATAACGCTCCATGAATGCCTCGCCGTGCTTGTTACGAAGGATAGCACCCTCGCCACGACAGCCTTCGGTCAATAGCACGCCAGCTCCTGCCACACCTGTTGGGTGGAATTGCCAAAATTCCATGTCTTGTAGTGGAATGCCTGCACGCACCGCCATACCCAAACCATCGCCTGTGTTGATATAGGCGTTCGTAGAGGCTTTAAAGATACGACCTGCACCACCAGTAGCCAGAACAGTTGTTTGGGCTTGGAATACAGAGATATTGCCTGTTTCTTGGTCTAAAGCCACCACACCGTTGATGTTACCTTCGCCATCTTTGATGAGGTCAAGAGCAATCCACTCAACGAAAAATTGAGTGCCTTTTTCAAGGTTTTTTTGATATAAGGTGTGCAGTAGAGCGTGTCCTGTACGGTCAGCAGCGGCACAGGCACGAGGTACAGCTTTTTCGCCATAGTTGGCAGAATGCCCACCAAATGGACGCTGATAGATCGTGCCGTCTGCATTACGGTCAAACGGCATACCCATATGCTCTAGCTCATAGACGACTTTTGGAGCCTCACGGCACATATATTCAATAGCGTCTTGGTCGCCTAGCCAGTCAGAACCTTTGACGGTGTCATAGAAGTGGAAATGCCAGTTGTCATTGCTCATGTTACCCAATGATGCACCGATACCGCCTTGTGCTGCTACGGTATGGCTACGAGTTGGGAAAACTTTGGTCAGTACCGCCACTTTCATGCCGCCTTCAACCAGCTGCAATGATGCACGCATACCAGAACCACCACCACCAACGATGACTGCGTCAAAGTTGAGCGTTGGAATGTTATTAATTGTATTATCTTGTGCTGATGCCATGTTAATTCCTAAAATGTTATCAATGTATCAGTTGATGACTGGCAGATTACCAAAAAATCATCACACCCCAAAACAGGTAAACCAAAACAGCCACGATGACAGCTGCTTGTAGCACCAAACGCAGACCTGATGACTTAACATAGTCAGTAAATACCGTCCACATACCTACCCATGCGTGGAATACAAGCGATAAAATCGTCACCAAGCTAAATAGCTTCATTGGTAGGCTTGTCATAAAGCCGTGCCAAGCGGTGTAATCAACTTGATTGAATAGGAAAAATCCCACAACTACCACAGCATAAACTGCCAGCACAACCGCACTGATGCGTTGCAAGATCCAATCACGAGAGCCTGAACCAGTTAGACCTGTCGCACTTTTAATACCTGAATTATTTCTAGACATTAGAACATCACCCATACAAACGAAGCTACAATCAAGATTGCCGCAATCACAAAGCTGATGATGGCAGCGGTCTTCCCAGACTTAAATTCTTCATTCATGCCAAGGTCTGCAAGCAAGTGCTTAACACCCATCACAAAATGATAAGCGGTCGCCGCCACAAAAACCCATGCCACAAAACGAACCAAGACATTATCAAACACTGAGGCGAAACCCTCAGGAGAGGACAATGAGACTTGCAAGAGATACAGCATCACAGGAACAAGTAAAAATAGCACAATGCCAGAAACACGGTGCAAGATAGAAGCCATGGCGATTGGTGATTTTGAGTTCACCGCAATCACTTGACTAAGAGGTAAATTTATCGGTCGGTTGCTTTTCACAGCGGGCATCCTCATCTAATTTACGCCGCAAAGGGCAAGGAGAGCTGGCTGACGGGGTGCATCATTTTAGATACAAATTCTTATTTCTTGGTTCAGTAAAATTAGTTAACGCAATTAGTCCAACAAAATCAATCACTCTTATTTTTGTTATAAACCAGACAAGCCAAACAAATTTTAACCAAACTAAATAAAAAACGATGCAGCTAAAAATTGAAACGCCACACAGCGAACACCATAAAAAATACACTTTTATAAGATGAGCTTATCCAAGAGTTGGCAATCTGATTGGCGATTAAGCCCGATACCAAAAAAGTCTTGCAATGCAAGTGGTTATCATTTATAAAAGTAGGTTGGTAAATATCGGAATTATAAAACGCTTGATAAAATTTTACAAATAAATTTAGATCTTTTTATCAAAAATGTAGCAATTTTTTGTAACTAATAAAAAACAATCGCAATATCACAGCCAAATCTGCTTAAGATTGTTGCTATCTGAGCTTTTGCCATGAAATTTAGGTGGTCTTAGTAGAGATGTCTATTTTGATCACAAATTGTGTGGCGGGTCGTATCATTCGCCCATGCAATTCGTCCATACAATATTGTTACAAATAATGTCCAAAGGATAAAAACGCTTGTCAAAGCGATGAATTACCCCTAAAATCATGGAGATAAACTGTAGATGTCATTAGCTTTGATTTAACTAGCATGGTTATTTTGTTATTCTTAAAGTTTATCCAGTTTTAATCATCAAATACCCATCAAGCACCAAATATCACAACGAAATTGTGCTTCATGCACAAGCCAAACAAGCAAAATTTTCTGATGGGGGCTTGTAAGTTGTGCAAAGTTTTTGTATCATCACACCAGTTTGGTGTGTATTTTGAGAAGATATGCACAAAAAAGCTCAACAAGGATGTCGCATCTTGCGATTAAACGAATTAACGAAGATGCGATTCAACTCGTCATCTCTCATCTAGTATGATGCAGAATGGACGCTAACAACCAAAGAGGTTTATTATGTCAAAGCAAGTAAAATTAATTGTAGATGGCACAGAATATGAGATGCCAGTATTGGAGACAACATTAGGTCGCCCTGTCTTAGACATCAGTGCGGTCAATAAAGCAGGTTTTTGGACTTATGACCCAGGCTTCATGGCGACTGCCCCAGTTGAATCTAAGCTGACCTACATTGATGGCGATAAAGGTGAGTTGCTACACCGTGGCTATGCCATTGATGAACTAGCAGACAACGCTGATTATCTAGAAGTATGCTACGCCCTACTATACGGCGACCTACCAAACGCCGAGCAAAAAGACGAGTTTTATGCACGCGTCTCTAGCAAGATGGCGGTACATGACCAACTGCGTAAGTTTTTTGAAGGTTTCCGCCGTGATGCTCACCCAATGGCGATTATGATTGGCGTGGTTGGTGCATTGTCTGCATTCTATCACAATCACCTAGATATCTCTGATGTCAAGCATCGTGATGAGACTGCGGTAGATTTGATTGCAAAAGTACCAACCTTAGCAGCAATGAGCTACAAATATTCTATTGGCGAGCCATTTTTGTATCCAAGAAAAGACTTCAGCTATGCCGAAAACTTCCTATACATGATGTTCGCCACTCCAGGTGATGTGAATTATCGTCCAAATCCTGTATTGGTTGATGCAATGGACAAAATTTTCACCTTGCATGCCGACCACGAACAAAACGCATCAACTTCTACTGTGCGTCTGGCAGGCTCAACAGGTGCCAACCCTTATGCGTGTATCGCTTCTGGTATCGCAGCCTTGTGGGGACCATCACACGGCGGTGCAAACGAAGCCGTTCTTACCATGCTAGATGAGATTGGTAGCATCGAGAATGTCGCTCCATTCATGGAAAAAGTTAAAACCAAAGAAGCCAAGCTCATGGGCTTTGGTCACCGTGTTTATAAGAACTTTGACCCTCGTGCCAAAGTCATGAAAGAAACTTGTGATGCGGTATTGGGTGCACTTGGTGTTAATGATCCAAAACTACAGTTAGCGATGGAACTAGAAAAAATCGCTCTATCTGACCCATACTTCATCGAGCGTAAGCTATATCCGAATGTGGACTTCTATTCTGGTATCATTCTAAAAGCGATTGGTATCCCAACCTCAATGTTCACTGTAATCTTTGCTCTGGCTCGTACCGCAGGTTGGATTGCACACTGGACAGAGATGCACTCAGAAGCCTTCAAAATCGGTCGTCCACGCCAGCGTTATACTGGTGAGACCCACCGTTCTTTTGTTAAGATTGAAGACCGCAAATAATTTTGCGTACAAAAAATCCCCCACTTGGGGGATTTTTTTGGTCAATCATAAAGTTTTGGATTAACATTGGTGGGATAAAAAAATAAACCACCCTAAGATGGTTTATTTTAAAACATTTAGTTTATAGTCCTGCTTGTTTTAGTAATGCCCCAAAACTACCCATTTTATCGGCTCTCTCTTGAGTTTTAGCAGATTTATCTGACTTGGTGGATTTGCGACCAGATTTTGGCTTATCTGCACGCTCTTTATTGGGTTTATCCTTGTTTTTGTTCTCTTTGTCGCTCTTATCATCATTGGCTTGTTCGCTCTTTGATTTCATGCTAAAGCCGATACGCCCACGAGCTTCATCTACCAAGATCACACGCACACTCACGATGTCTTGAGGCTTGACGACAGAAGCAGGGTTTTCTACGAACTCATCGGATAACTCTGAGATATGCACCAACCCATCTTGATGCACACCCACATCCACAAAGCAACCAAAAGCGGTAACATTGGTTACCACACCCTCTAATATCATACCAACAGATAAATCTTTGATGGAATTGACATCATCACGAAACTTGGCAGTCTTAAACTCGCCTCGTGGGTCGTGTGCAGGTTTGGCAAGCTCATTTAACACAGTGGCAAGCTGACTAAAATTATCACTGCTGTCGTTGAGCGACTTAGCAAGCGTCTCATTACCCAGTACTTCTGAGAGTGATTTGTCCGCCTTACGCAAAATTTCATACACCAGTCCATAGCTCTCAGGATGCACACCTGTGGCATCTAACGGCTCATTACCATCTTTAATGCGTAAGAAACCTGCCGCTTGTTCAAAGGTTTTTGCCCCTAAGCGTGGCACGGCTTTTAGTTCATCACGGTTTTTAAATGCACCATTAGCACGGCGATAATCAACAATCTGCTGAGCGACATTTTTGTTTAAGCCTGCAATGTGTGCCAAGATGGCAGGGCTTGCCGTATTGACATCTACACCCACTGCGTTCACACAGTCCTCAGTAACTTTATCAAGACTGGACTCAAGCTCGGCTTGGTTGACATCGTGCTGATACTGCCCCACACCGATGGCTTTTGGTTCTACCTTGACCAGCTCGGACAAGGGGTCTTGTAGACGGCGGGCAATCGATACTGCCCCACGCACCGACACATCTAGATTTGGCAATTCAGCAGACGCCAGTTCGCTCGCTGAATACACCGACGCCCCTGCCTCTGAGATGACCAATGCAGTGGCGTTTAGTTGCTGTTGTCCAATCACTTCTTTAATCAGCATTTCACTTTCACGACTGGCAGTGCCGTTACCGATGGCAACCAATGCCACGCCATGCTCTTTGATGAGTTTGGCAATCTTATCTTTTGCTTCATCAACTTTATTATAAGGTTCGAACGGATACACCGTTTCGGTTGCTAGCACATCGCCTGTGGCATCGATGACTGCCATTTTTACTCCATGACGAATGCCTGGATCCACACCCAAGATGACCTTGCGACCAGCAGGGGCGGTCATGAGCAGATGCTTTAGATTCTCAGCAAAGACATCAATGGCATCTGTCTCAGCCGCCACACGGCGTTCTGTCAGCAAACGATGCTCAATCTGAGCTCGCCACTTGGCATGCCACAACTTCTCTGCCGTCTGTGCCAAAAAGACACCATTATCCGCTGTCTCATTGATATTAAATTGTTTTTTGATTTGCTCAACAAACGGCTCATCTTCGCCATCAACATGCAACACCAGTACATTTTTTTGGCGACCACGCAACATAGCAAGCAAACGATGATTAGACAGCTTAGCAAATGGCTCACTATGCTCAAAGTAGTCTTTGAACTTCTCGCCTACCTCTCGTTTATCTTCATCAATAAGCTCTGAGCGAATGCTGGCAGTCTTATTAAAACCTAAACGCACCGCATCGAGCAAATCTAAATCCTGTGCCCAAGCATCTAGGATAATCGCCTGCACACCTGCCAACTGCTTGTCCAAATCCTTAAAATCTGCCTCAAAAGTCTCACCTGTCTCATCAGTCAAAGTATCAGGACAGCTAAAACCAGTCAGGGCTTCTGCAGGATTTTTGCCTGCTAGGATATCGTGTGCAACCGTCTCAAGTCCAGCCAATCTGGCACGAGATGCCACCGAACGACGACGGGGGCGATACGGCTGATAAATCTCTTCAAGCTCAAGTTTCGTGCTTGCCGTCTCAATGCGTGCGGTCAGCTCATCGCTTAGGGCGTTCTGTGCGGTCAACAGAGCAATGATTTTTAGGCGTCGCTCCGCCAAATCTCGCTCGGTCGCCAAGCCTTTTTCTAGCAAACGCAGTACCGCATCATCTAAACCACCTGTCTGCTCTTTACGATAACGAGCAATGAAAGGTACGCTTGCACCATCATCGAACAACTGGGCAAATGCCGCCACTTGAGTCGCCTTGATACCATGTTCTTTGGCGAGCTGGTCATAGATGGCTTGATGATTGATAGAAGTTAAAACCGAGTCTGTCATAAGCAAATTCTTTAAAATAAACCTAAAAATACCCCTATTTTATCACAGTATCATTGCCATAGCACTCCAAAAAGCACAAAATCCAACTTCGTTTACCGTCTCATCATATCTGGCGAAACTTGTGATTGTTTGCCAAGATTGCTTTGTTTATGGCTTGGGTATGGCATGATGAGTTGTTGGTGTCAATTTTTTGTCAAAAATTTAATAAAGTCTCCAAAAACTTGTTACATTTTTTTGTGTGATGTTGTACACTAAATACAACAATCGTAAATTCACACACCCTAAGGATAAGACATGACAGAATTGAACGAAAATATCGCTCATCGCATCTTGGTTATTGATGATGATGTTCGCTTGCGTACACTGCTTCAGCGTTTCTTAGAAGATGACGGTTTTGTGGTGCGTATGGCACACGATGGCAAGCAGATGGACAAACTCATCTCTCGTGAGATTTTCTCGCTCATCGTACTTGATTTAATGTTGCCTGACAAAGATGGCATCAGTATCTGTAAGCGTCTGCGTGCCGAAAATTCAGACATACCCATCATCATGCTCACCGCCAAAGGCTCTGACACTGACCGTATCGCAGGACTAGAATCAGGTGCAGATGATTATCTGCCCAAGCCATTTAACCCAAAAGAGCTACTGGCTCGTATCAAGGCTGTACTACGCCGACAAAACCGAGAACTGCCTGGTGCACCTAGCCAACAGGTAGAAGTCGTAGAATTTGGTCCTTGGGCATTAGATTTATCTACTCGCACCTTAAAGCGTGATGGCAATGTCGTTACCCTAACCACAGGTGAATTTAGCGTCCTAAAAGCCCTAGTACAGCACCCAAGAGAGCCTTTGACTCGTGATAAACTCATGAATTTGGCTCGTGGTCGTGAATGGGGAGCTATGGAGCGTTCTATTGATGTGCAAGTATCTCGCCTGCGTCGCTTGATTGAAGACAATCCATCGCAAGCTCGCTATATTCAGACCGTATGGGGCGTAGGTTATGTATTCGTTCCAGATGGAGCAGAAGGTTAAGACACAGCAAATAAAAAAAGAGCAGGATTACCTGCTCTTTTTTTATTTATCAAATCAATACATCCGTCAAAACTTTCTTAAAAAACCACTCAGTTTAAGCAAAAAGACAGATTAAACAAAAGATAAGGGCACTGATTTTTTAGGCACGCCATGCTAATCCAACCAAGCCATCTACTGGCGTTTTTGTAAAAGATATATCCCCACTGCCGTACTAATGATGATGGGTAATAGTGCCATAATAAAAGGTGAAAATTTGGTGGCTAAGGCGATAAAACCTGTCAAGTCGGTCAAATAGCTAAATAACAGTCCTGTCAATAACGACACAACGATACGAAGCCCCAAACCGTGCGAGCGTAGTGAACCAAAAACAAATGACGATGCCACCAATACCAAAGATAGCACCGCAAATGGCGAGAACAGTTTTTGCCAAAATTTTAGCTCATGACGAGCAGATGATATGCCTTGATGATTCATCAGCTGTCTGTGGGCATATAGGTCCGTCAATGACATATCTTCAGGCTCACGAGTCAGCAGATGCACATCAGTCGGAGCGATAGGAAGCGTTAGCTGTCTTTTACTGTCATGACGCTGTTTGACGCCACTTTGTTGGATATTCACCACATCAACATCATTCATGGTCCAATTATAACGAGTGTCTGATTGCCCATCATAACTGCCTGATACTGCCCGCATGGCAACGGTCAGATTGCTATTATTATCCAATGTGTATCGCTTGATCTCGCCCAGTTTACCTTCGCTGTCAGCATAACTAATATAGACGATATCTTGCCCTGTATCATGCTCACTGACCGACCAATAACCATTGATAGAAACAAGCCTATCTTGGGTGTTGTGTGTCGTAATGGTGTCGGCTTTTTGGTTGGTGATGGGCAGAACAAACTGATTCACCGCCAACGAAATCACCACAAAGATACTCGCAGGTAACATCGCCCAACCAATGATGCGATATTTACTCACACCTGCTGCCTGCATACTCACCAGCTCACTATTGCCCGCCAGTAGCCCAAGCCCAATCACCGCCCCCAGCAATGCACCAGTCGGAATGAACTGCACCAAAAAATATGGCGAGCGATACAAAATAAAAGTCAATGCGTCTTTGACCGTATAAGTATCACTCAGATTCTCAAGCTCCCCCAAGTAGGCAAAAACCATCTGCAACAGCCATAGCCCAATCACCGCCCCTAACATCGCAAATAAGGCGGCATAAATCACATAGCGTGCCAAGATATAAGACTTCATGTGCGAATTCTCCGCCCTAGACGCAGTCGTGTCATGGTGCGTTCATGATAATTGATATATAAGGCAATCAAAAACAGTACCGCAAGCACCGCAGGATATGCCCAACCGCCCATCTTGCCTTTGGCAATACTCTCTTTTAGGGAAATGATAATGAGTACATTGACCACAAAAATAAAAATGGCAGGAATCAACTTCAACCACCGCCCCTGTCGTGGTCGCACCTGTGCCAAAGATGGTGCTAACATGACAGCGATGATGATAAGCCAAGGCAAACTCAGACGATAGCCAAGCTCAGCATGGATTTGGCTATCGCTTGGATTTGAGATGTTTTTATTTAAATTGGCGAGCAGTTCTGGCGTACTCCAACCTTCAATTTTCATTGATTTTAGGTCGTCAGTCTTGCTCGCTGATAGACTGATGCGATAGCGTTCAAAACCAACTTGGCTGTATTTTTTGCTGGTTGCGTCAACTTCATAGCGTCGCCCTTGATGTAAGTCTAGTCGCACCACACCATCATCGCTTGCCACCTGCGTGGCAGATTTGGCAAAGATAATACTGTCTTTTTCGCTTAATAATTTGGTTGGAATCTGCTGAACGGCTGCTTCAGCTTTGGCGGCGGTCTTGGTATCTTGACGACTGATGTCGCCAAATGCTGCGGCATCTATTTTTTGATTGCTTGCCATCTGAATGACGATGACATCTTTTAGATATTCTCTATTTTTGCCAACATCGCCCACATACAGATGGTAATCACCGCTACTGATGAATTTTTTTGGTGTGATGAGATCAAACACCTCTAGGGCGGATTGCTCTTGCCAAATGTTGGTCGCTTTTGCTACACCCCACGGCTTACCCCAAATGGTGATGGCACTTTGGGCAAAAAATACAATCACCACCAAAGGCATCAGCAATCTTGCCACTCGTCCACGACTGATACCACTGGCATTGAAGACCGCCATCTCATGGTCAGCATAAAGTCGCCCAAAAACAAGCATAAGTCCAATAAAAAACGACAGCGGAAAAATCAACTCCAAAAAATATGGCAAGTTATAGCCAATCAAGGCAAACAATACACCAACATCTAGACCGCCTTCTGCTGCCATTCCAAAATAACGAATCAATCGCCCACCCAAAAGCATCACCACCAAAAACCCCAAAACTAAGGCGGTGGTCGTAGCAACTTCTCGTATCATGTAGCGGCGTAGAATCACAGCATTATCCAATCTAGATAAAATAACCTGTTATTATAGCAAAAAACCACACCAAAAAGGCGTGATTGTACCGTGATTTTGTTATTTTTAGCCATAAAAACGCAACGATTTATTTCATACCACCCATCATGTCATGCACACCTTGTTTGATGAATATTATTTTATGAATATCATTCCATAATGTATGTTAAATGTGCTAAACTAGGGCGTTTGTCATGCTAATTGCTCCATCAGCTTGACAGCCCCTTTAAACTACAAACGGCATCAAACAAGGATACATCATGTCAATAACACTACAAGTCAATCCAAAACTCACCCTAAAAAAACCCACCAAAACCAACCCACTACCGCAACTGGTATTTTTCGCTGACAGCGAAGGGGTAATACTGGGTAATCACAACAGCGAACATACAGAACACGCCAAAGCCTTAATCGCAAAGTCTGGCTTTAAAGCAACACTGGGCGATAGCGTCAGTGATTATGCCCTAGACAGCGACCGTGCCGGCATTACCATTATCGGCGTGGGCAAACTTGACAAGTTGGCAACCAACATTCAAAAGGTAGGGGACGCAACCTACAAAGCCATTAAAAACCAAAAATCCGCCGCCATCATCTGGGGCGATACAATCTGCCAAAAGCACTTCACACAGTTTGTGCTGAGCATTCTAAATGCCGGTTATCGCTTTGACCGCCACTTGAGCCAAAAAGCCGATGCCGACCAACTGACCGCCATCAACTTCATTAACAACAAAGACAGCGAAAACGACTACAAAGCCGCTCTTGAGTACGCTCAAGCGACTTTTATCGGTCAAAGCCTTGCTCGTGATGTGGCAAATGAAGCACCCAATCTCCTAACCCCAAGTGCCATCGCCAAAGAAGCCAAAAAACTTGCCAAAGAATACAGCGATAAAGTTGAAGTTACCGTTTTAGGTGAAAAAGAAATCGCCAAACTGGGTATGGGCTGTTTCATGGCTGTTTCACAAGGTTCTGCCGAAGAAGGCAAATTGGTCATCATCGAATACTTTGGCAAAACCAAAAAGAACAAAAAATCCAAACTATCCAATCCTATCGCCCTAGTGGGCAAAGGCATTACCTTTGATACAGGTGGTATCTCACTAAAACCAGGTGCAGGCATGGATGAGATGAAGTTTGACATGGGTGGTGCAGCCGCCATGTTAGGCACAACCAAAGCTGTGTGTGAAGCAGGTCTTAAACTTGATATTGTTACCGTACTTGCTTGTGCTGAGAATATGCCATCAGGCACTGCCACTCGCCCAGGCGACATCGTTACTGCAATGAACGGCACCAGTGTTGAAATCCTAAACACCGATGCCGAAGGTCGTCTGGTACTGTGCGATGCTCTGTGCTATGTCCAAGACAACTATGAGCCACGCACCATCATTGATGCTGCCACCTTGACAGGTGCGTGCGTCATCGCACTAGGTGGCGTGCGTTCAGGCGTATTTAGTAATGACGAAGACACACTATTTGCCCTAGAGTCAGCAGGCGAATACGCAGGCGACCTAATTTGGCAAATGCCACTAGATGATGGTTATGCCGCCCAACTAAAATCAAAGTTCGCCGACTTACAAAACATCGGCAGTCGTGAAGGTGGCTCTATCACCGCAGCGTGTTTTTTGAAGCATTTCATCAAAGAAGGTCAAGCGTGGGCACACCTTGACATCGCAGGTACTGCATGGATTAGCGGTAGCAATAAAGGGGCGACAGGTCGTCCTGTGCCAATGTTGATGCAATACCTAAAATCACAAGTCAGCTGATTGATGAGTGTTGAACAAACAAGCTAAATAAATAAAACGCCTCATGTGGGCGTTTTATTTTTGACAAAAACAGTCATCAACCATCTAAAAACTGCCTGTGATTTCAACAAACACTCGGTTCTTATCATGGCGATACAAGGCGATACTACTGTCAGTTTTTTGGTATTGCCAAGTTAGGCGTGGCATAAAGTTCTTGTATTTTAACTTATCATGCCAAAAGCTGACCCCAGCACCATATTCATCATTGACCTGCGTTTGCTTAAAAATAGGCATGGGTGCTAGATAGCGTCTTTTGGCATAGCTGACATTGGCACTCATGCCGACATCTTGCCACTGCTTGGTGAGTCCACCTGTCAGCCCAAACCTGCGGTACGAATCATCTTTATCTTTGGTTTTGACATAGTTAAAATCCGCCCCCACACTAAGCCAAGCATTACCCAAAGCGGCGTATCGCTTGCTAAAACTAGGAGAAATGCTCGCACTATGCCCATCTAGATGCTTACGAGTCTGATAGCGATTTTTGGCAATTTCTGCTTGGGTTGAGAATTGCCCACCATTATCAAGCATCTTATCAGCCCTAACACGCACACCCAGACTATCAGAAAAATGCGTCAGCTTGTGATTATCCTTACCTCCCCCTGCATAATAAGTGATTTCATGAAAAGGTGAGATGCTAAGACCACCTTTATCATCACGCAGACCAATCCCAAAAGATGAGCGTACTGCAACTTCATTATACTGCTTGGCATCACGGTATAACTTACTGCGAACACCAAGCTCTGGCGTGATTGATACACCCTGCTCTAGCAAGAATCGCTTGGAGATACCAACATTTGACGCCAAGCCATGTGCCGAGATGGGTTCGTTTGCTGTCCAACCACCACCCAAATCACGACTCCTAGGTGCATTATTAATGTTTTTATCAATAATCAGATTGCCTCCGATACGAATGTTTGTTTTGCCCATCTCATCAATCGCCCTAACATAAGGTGCCATCTGCACCGCTAAGATGGGGTCGGTCGTGATGATGTCGTGTGCTTCTTTATACTGACGATGGGCAACTAGGCTTTGAACCAGTCGTGCTTTAAAAAGTTGGTTATCAGGATAGTCCTTAACAAGCTCTTGATATAAGGCAGTGGCCGTCCGATGGTCTTGCTTCTTGGTTGCTAAGGTCGCTCTCGCCCAGATAATCATTGGTGCTTCTATCAGCGTTTTCGGCTGTGCTTCATAGATGGGCAATAGCACCTCTACGCCATCAGCCTGATGATATACCAATGCTGACAGCATCGCTCTTGCTAATAGCTCTGATTGCTCTAACAATGCTTGTTCATCAACCATCATCGCCTGCGTTTTTGGGTTGGCGATAGGCAACTCTGGATCGGCAGGTACGGCAGGCAGAACAAAAGGCTGATCGGCAGATTGTCGCCTTCTGTCATCTTGGCTTTGCTCGTCAATCTGACTGGCATGAGCCTGCATCATCAATGACAGCATCAAACCTGATAACACCTTCACAGATGTTTTTTTTCCAACAAATTTTATACACATGATAGTTTCTCACATTTTTATCTGATATTACCTAAAAGCAAATAACGCTAAAGCCACCTAATAGACTTAGTCTACAACCAACAGTAAACTTACGCATTGGCAAAATTATATTGATGGTTCAATCTTGATTAGCAGTAACCATGAACAATAAAATACATCTAACACCCATCGTCTTATGCCACAAAAAAAATACGCCCACTTTAGTATCGTATTGATGATATGGTGGGCGTACATAGGTCATATCATAAGCGTAAGAGCCTTATTGTTTAGGCTTAATCTCTGATACGATGAATTAAGCCTAAGCTCTACAGCGATTAGTATTTCATCTCTAGCGATACAACAAAGTTGCGACCAGGGGCGGCATACTGATTGAACGAACCTTGCTCGTGTGCATTGCCAGAAGTGATAGAAGTCTGACGCAACGATTCCCAAGTGCTATAGCGATGGTTCAATGCGTTTTGAATGCTACCACGCACAGTAATATACTGGTTGGGGCGGTAGAACGCCGATAAATCTAGCGTCTGCCATTTGCCACTACGAGCGTTCGTTGCCCGTCGCTCATAACTTTCTCCACTTGGGACGAAAGCTTTTGTTTTTAGCTCGTCCTCATTTTTAGCACCTGTAAAGGTCCAAGTTGCTCCCACGCCCCACTTATCACTATCAGCAGCATAATCTAGACCCAAGACATAACGGGTGGGCGTGATGGTATCTAAGAAATATCCATCTGCATTAACAAACACATCTTTTAGCTTGTTAGATTTGACATTGGTTCTTAGATAAGCCAATCGTCCTGTCAATCCTGATGGCAGTTTGTCCGACAACGCATCAAAATACAGCTTACCGCCCAGCGTAAAGCCATTTAAATGCACATCTTGGTAGTTACGATATGCCCAAATGTTGTTGCTCGGCAGCAGTGGTGTCGCACCAGGGAAACTTTTGAGCGTTAGGTCAATCAAATCCTCATAACGGTTGTCAAAGTAGCTGACCTCTAAATTACCCAAATTACCACCAAATACCACCCCAATCTCTTGGTTCAAGGCTTTCTCTGGACGCACATTGGTTACCTCATGACGGAAAATTCTATCAAATGGTGGCGTTTTTGTTTGTTCTTTGGTTTGCCCATCTAGGCGATAGCCGAACAGCTCTTTGAAACTTGGGACACGATAGCCTGATGAGATGCGATACAGCAGTTCGATACGGTCAGTCGGTCTAAACGCCAAGCCAACATTCCAAGAAGTATTACTATATTTGCCAGTACCAGTCCAGTCATCATCAGTGTTGAACTTGTGCTTATCATGGCGTAGCCCAATACTTAAGTCAGTGCGCTCACCAAAGTGAATCGTGTCTTTTAAGCTAGCATAGGCATTATAACCTGTGATGACACTGTCGCCACATTTGCGAGCCTCACCCAGTCTCTCTGGCATGTCTCGGCAGATATCAAGGTGGTCTAGTATGGGTTTGTCTGCTGACCACACTTGGATAAATTCGCCGTCTTTGTTCTTTTTGTCAGCTAGGAATTTGAAGTTTTGCAGGTATCTTCTGGTATGCAAATCACTAATGCCACGAGTCGATTTGAATTTATCAAAACCGACACCGCCTTGGATATTGTGCGTGATTTTTTCGCCATGCCAGCTTTTGGCAAAATTAGCACGAATCAAATTGTGCAATTCATTGTAAGTCGTACGGTTGGTCGATTCACTAGAATTTGGCTTATCAGGACTTGGCTTGCAATCTTTGTCCACATTTGGATAAACCGAGCAGGCTTTCGTGATGGCAAAGTTGTCAATATTGACCGACTGACGGTCAAAGCTGATGTTTGCCTCATCAAACACGCCCAGAACATCACCACCTTTAAGCTGATAGTCTAGACCCCAACGAGTCTTGTTGTGTCGCTCATTGATGAATCTGGCTTGAGCATATTGAGCCCCTATGAAGTCTGCTTTGACAAAGCCTTCATGATAGTTTTGACCTGTATAGACTTTTTTACTGTTCGCACTGGCGTTTAACGGACCGCCTTTGAGATTTGGGTGGTCCACCAAATGATACGCCTCTTTGGTCATGTCTCTGGTATCGTACTGCTGTTTGGTGTTTTCATAGATGGCTTCTAATCTTTGACCATCGGTGATGTTATAGCCAAATTTTGCCAAATAAGACCCCGACTCATAGTCCATCGGATCACCCATCACACGGCTTTTACCGGTGTAGTCTTTGGCACTCATGTCCTCTGAGACTGGCTTACTAGAGACGGTTGGTTTGGCTTGGCAGCCATCGATGTTATTTTGATAGTCTGCACATTCCTCAGCAATGACGAATTTGTATTTATCAAATTCAATGCCACCGTTTTTAAAATCCTCAGGCGTGCTTGCCCAACGCCAGACACGATACCGGGTTTTAAGAATGTCTTTGTGTGGTTGCACCGAATCTTTGGTGCGGTCGGTGTATTGCACCAGTGCATCTACTTTGTCGCTACGAAAGGCAGCACCTACCGAGTGCATGATTTGCTTATCACGGTTGGCATACGCCCCTTTATAAAAAGTAGTGAACTTTTGGTCGCCATCTAGCACATCATCGACACTTTTGGTACGAAAACTCACCGCACCACCTAGTGCACCACTACCAGATTCTGTACCGCTCGCCCCTTGGCTGATTTGCACCGCACTGACATTCTCAAGCTCAATCTCGTTAATCGCACCACTGCCTTCACGACCATCATCGTCCTGCCGTTTTTGTACCAAATAAGACTGTGCTTGGTTTAGACCATCTACCGTAACCGCCACACGGTTTTTATCCATGCCTCGCACGGTGTATCCAGAACTGGCTCCACGACCCTGTTCAACAACAGCCACGCCAGGGGTGTCTCGTACCAGATCACGAATCGATAGGATTTGTTTTTCGCTGATTTCTTCTGCGGTCTTGACCGTCTTACCAAGCCCTGTTACCTCTTCGCTTCTTTTGGTTGGGCGTTTTTTAATGACCGCAGCAATCTCATCTAGCACGATGTTTGGCGTGTTCACATTCACATTGGTGTGTTCATTTTTCTTATCATCATCAGCGATTGCCGGTGTGATGCCGCCGAACAACACCGCACACACCGCCAAACTCAGATGAGTCAAACGACAATTAACAGTTTTCATGTTTTTCCTCTTATCTTTATTTGATGATTGCTATTGGGTTATTGGGTTACTTTCTTTTTATCGTCTTGGGTGCCATAGAACACACCGCCACCAATCACAGTTTCTAAAGTATCTGTTGCATCTTCAGAAGTGTTCGTACCATCATATTTGGTTAATACGCCATCAAAAGAAAAACCACCTGCTAAATGCTTAGCATCTTTACCATAAAAACTGCCTTGTAAATTATCACTCAGCACTGGATTTTGTTTAATCACGCCCCCTGCAATATCAAGATATTTATCTACATAAATACCTTTTTCATTGGCGATTGCTGTACCAGAGAAGGTATTGCCCTCAATCTTAGCGTTAATGGTGAAGGTTGGATCGCTAGAACTCTTCTCCGTCAGACTTCCTGTTAATGTTTTGTCATTAAAGTTCACATCAAACTTCGCCTTACTCTCAGCTGGTGTAACGCTCCAACTGCGATTATTATGGATTCTGCCATACCATGCACCTTGATACTGAGCCTGCCCTGTCTTCGGAATCTCACTGGCTACTGTCTGCTCACCTAGAACATAAAAACCATTTAGCGAATCATCAATGGTCATGTCTCTTACCTGTGGCATCTTGAGCAGATAAACCATCAGATTATCCTTATTATCAACATCAGCCTTATCACCTGACGCAATCAGCCCAACCAGTGCTTTTTGTGGATCCTCAATATCATGCTCGAGTTTTTTCAAGATTTGCTGTTTCTGAGTTTCAACCCCACTTACCTTTGCCAACTCTTCTTTTGCTACTTTGACTTTTTTATCAATAGCATCTATAAAAGTCTTAATTTTCTCTTCAATGCTAGTATGGTGAGTATTACTATAATAAGTTAGAATCTTAGCTTTGATGCGAGCAGGTATGTCTTGTGCTTCCGAAGCATCAGCTAGACCATCCTCTAACAAAGCAAATGCATGATGCTCACTCAATATGTCGCTCAACTCCTGTTGATCTTGGTGAATCTTAGCACGCAACTGGTCTTGTGCGAGTCGAATCGCACCAGGACTATAATCATCTGCATTCTTTTTGTCGGTCTCTGCCAAAGCTAGGACTTCTTTATCTGCTTTAATCAGGTGTTGCCAGTTTTTCTCATCATTCGGATTGTGTTTTTCACCCTTCTCGAATATGGAAATAATTTTATCAATCACTGCTTGACTTTTATCAAATGCTTCATCACCTGAACCATCTTCTTCATCAAAATCGCTATTTTCAACCAGCTCGCCCAACAACTTCATAATTTGTTGCTCTTCTTGCGACCCATCTTGCTTGCCATAACCTGACAACACCTGCTTCAAGATGGTTTTGCTCAAAGCTTCTTTCTCTTGCCCCTCTTCTTCCGCCAAAATATATTCACTCAAAATATTACGCAATTCATCTTTTAAGCTCTCTACTTTATCCATAAACTGCTCTTTGGCTTTTTGTTTAGCAGCGGCGATTTTCTCTTCCAGTGCTTTTTTTCTTTCTTCTGTCTGTGCTTTGTTCTCTTCGATGACCTGAGACAGTGTTTTTTGGTTACTTATTCCTGTCTTGGCGATATGCCCGACATTTAGCACGCCATCTAATGTGCCAAAATTAGTGATGACCGCTTTTTGACCTGTGGGCAGTGCAACCGTTTTTTGTGAGACTTTCTTACCACCTTGTTGTGGTAATAAATCAATGACCTGCGAATTAACCACAAGCTGACTGATATCACCCAAGACAAGCAAGTCATTGATACTACTTACCTTTCTTGGGTTGAATTTTTCGTCTTTGGTAATATCCACATACAGTGAATCATAGTGCTTGGCAAGCTCCTCAGCATCGCCTGTTTGCTTGGCAGCAAATACCCCAAACACCGAATTATCATCGGTTAAGAATTTACCTGCCAGTTCTTGAGCCTTATCCCCATAGAAGCCACCTTCTAAGCGATTGGTCGCATCTTTATTAAACAAGGTAAGATTATCGTCCTTTTGACCTTGTGGTACAGTCGCACTACCAGTAAAGCGGTTGCCTTTGATGGTGGCATCGATGGTGTATCTGTCCACATAGTACGGCTTTGCATCCTTATTGGTGGCATCTTTCTTTTGAGTGCTTAGCTTGCCTGTAAGTTTTTTGTTATCAAAATCTGCCTCAAATTCTGCTTTATGATGACCCTCTCTCGGTGCATATTCTGAAGGATAGGTCTCAGCAAAACTGGTGGCACCAAGATGGTCGCCAAACTTTCCATCCATGCCATATGCAGAACCACCGCCAATAAATTCTGCCTTTTTGCCATCACCACTATCTGTCTTTGTAAGTCGCACTCTTTTGGCATCGGTTGAAAAATCCCAATGTCCTGTATATTTCGCCTTGCCTTTGGCAACGCCCATGGTTGGCTGTTCGCCATAATAATAGACATAGCCATCACCGATGTGGTATCTGGTGTTTGGCTTGTCTGTTGTTTCTGCATTAAGATCTGTGGCATAAAATTCAGAGAATAACCAACCAGCCTTGACAAACTTATAATTTTCATTAGTCTTAGTATTCTCATAGATTTTTTTATTAGGGTACTGCTTAGCCAGCTTCTCTTTGAGTGCTTTGATGGTGTCAGCATCTGCACCGCTGATGTCAGCGACACCAATGGCTTTTCGCTCTTCTTCTCCCTTTTCGGCATCAGAGTACACATTTCGTTTTGGAATGGCTGCGACACTGCCCACTGTGGGTTGAATCAGTGTCTTTTCAGGCGATAATTTCTCAACTTCTTTCTTGTCTGACGCATCTGGGGTTTTGTCAGACTTAGGTGCGACCAGTGGGTTAACGCCCGATTCAATATGATTAGGATTACCAAAACTGCCACCGCCACAGGCAGTTAATAAGGCTGTACTGATGGCAAGCACCAAAGGTAATGGGGTAAATTTTAGCGTATAAGTTGGGTCAGACATATCAAGCTCCAAGCAATAAAATAAACCAGAATTCAGTCAATACTTACGACAACCTTATCATTTTGTTATCCTATGTAATAAAAAATACAAGATTGACATTAACTTTCTCAAATATCATTATATTTGATAATAAATAAAAAAACAATAACAATTATCAATAACAATTAAAAACAAACATCATTCCTGCACAACCATCAAAAAAACCGCTCTAATTTGAGCGGTTTTTTTGATTAGGTTAAGTTATCGCTTATTTATTTTAGTACTTCTGCCATTGCATTGGCGACATACTCAACATTCTTATTGTTCAAGCCTGCGATGCACATACGACCGTTTTCTACCATATATACGGCAAATTCTTCACGCAGACGCACCACCTGTTCAGCCGTCAGCCCTGTAAAGCTAAACATACCACGCTGTTTGGTAAAGTAGCTAAAATCTCGCTCAGGTAATTTGGCGGTCAAAGTATCTTGTAATTTTTGACGCATCTCACGAATGCGATCACGCATTTCATAAACTTCACTCACCCACTGGGCAAACAAAGTATCATCATTCATGACGATATCAACCACTGCGTTACCGTGTGATGGTGGGCTTGAGTAGATACGGCGTACGGTGAATTTTAATTGACCTAGCACTCGTTGTGCTTCTTCGGCTGATGGTGCAACCACCGACAAGCCACCGACACGCTCACCATAAAGAGATAGGTTTTTTGAGAATGAATTTGACACAAAAATCGGCAAGCCCAACTCAACAGCACGGCGAATGGCGTACACATCACCATTCATGTCATCGCCAAAGCCTTGATAAGCAATATCCATAAAGGCGATGAGTTTCTTGTCTTTGACGATGTCAAGCACAATGTCCCATTGCTCATTTGATAAATCCACGCCTGTTGGATTGTGGCAACACGGATGCAGTAGCACCACATCATTTTCATTTAAGCCCTTAAAGAACTCACACATCTTATCAAATTTGACACCAATGGTGGCAGCATCATAGTAAGGATATTTATCCACCTCAATGCCAGCCCCCTCAAAGATGCTGATGTGATTGCCCCAAGTTGGATTTGACACATAGCACTTAGCAGTCGGAAACCATTGATGTATAAAGTCTGCACCTACTTTCAATGCACCAGAACCGCCCAGCGTAGCAATCGTCGCCACTCGACCTTCTGCTACCGCCTGACTGTCTTTACCAAACAGTAGTTCTTGACAGGCTTTTTTATAACCTGTCAGACCATCCATCGGCAGATAACCTCGTGGGCGTGGTGGATTGGCGATTTGTGCTTCGGCTGTCTTGACACACTCAAGCACAGGTAGCTTGCCATCTTCTGTATAGTACACGCCAACACCCAAATTTACCTTAATGTCGGTACGAGAGTCTTGTGCAAATTTATCCATCAAACCCAAAATTGGGTCGCCTGCATAACGCTCAACATGATTAAACATATCAATTTCCTTGAGTTAAAAGCCGATTGGCAAAGTTATCAAACAAAAAATAATAAAAAATTGTCATTAAAACCATCAAGCAATAACAGCAGATACAGTATAACTGAAAATACGCACTTTGTGCAGTTAAATTGGTATAATCAATACGCATCTGCCATCATTTAATCATCTAGCCTTGCTACTTAGGGTGGCTGACCAAAAACTCATGAGCATTTTCAATCAAAAATGCCTTAAACGCCATCGCAGCAGGGGATAGCGAACGGTTTTTGTGCGTGTACAACAAAAAATTTCTCTCTACCACAGGTTCGGCAATGGGTCGCATGACCAGACCGTTTTGTTCCACCCATTCGGCAGCATATAAAAGACACAAGGTAACACCTAAGCCCATTCTGGTCATGCCTAGTGCCGTGGACAAGAAATTCACCTCAAAGTCAGGATTAAAAATACGGCTAGAAATCGGGGCAGGTAGCTCATTTTGTAGCGACTTGATAAAAGGTCCGTTTAGGGTAATTAGTCGTTCATTGAGCAAATCCGTCCAACGAACGCTGTCTTTATTGGCAAAAGGGTGCGACTTGGGCAGTACCAAATAAAATGGTGAGCGAAATAATGTATCCGTCTGCAAGTCGTTAGAATAGGCTCGCTCAGGAGCAACACCCAAATCCGCTTCCAAATTCTCAATGTGGTCAACCACATCATCAACCGAACAATCCGTCAAAGTTACTTGAATGTGTGGATGCAACTCACAAAACTTAGCGATGAACTTGGGCATCGTAGATGCTGAAAGCTGCTGCGAGACCGCCAAACGCACATGACCTTGATGCAAGGATTTAAGATTGGAGACTTTTTCATTTAGCACAGACATTTCGTTTAGCACACGGCGAGCCTGTGGCAGTAGTCGCATTCCTGCATCAGATAGGTTTAGCTTGCGAGTCGTACGGTCAAAGAGCTTGACATCTAGATTTTGTTCAAGCTCTTTAATCAAACCGCTTAGAGCAGACTGAGTCAAACACAAAGTTTCAGCGGCCTTAGTAAAGCTATTTTGTTCAGCAACCAAGACAAAAGCTCGTAGCTGACGCAGTGTGGTACTCACGATTATCAATCCTAGTAATATATGTATAAGTTATTATTATAAATCATAATCACCAAGATACAAGCAGTTACACAAAAAAATAATATCAATTTATTTTGAATGTTAATCACTACCTACCCATACAATGCACAAGCACAAAAACAAAAACCGACCTGATGATGGTCGGTTTTCTTATGATTGGCTTTTTAGCCCTTATAGTGGTATTTGGGGTCAGCCGCCGCCGTGAACAGCACATCGGTTGATGAATTTAACGCCGTTTCTGCCGAGTCTTGCACCACACCAATAATAAAGCCAATCGCTACCACCTGCATGGCAATGTCATTAGGAATGCTAAATAAATTGCTCGCCATCGGAATCAGTAGCAGTGAGCCACCTGCCACACCCGATGCACCACAAGCCGCCAAGCTACCAATGATGGCAAGCAACAATGCCGAACCAAATGACACATCAATACCTAGTGTATGAGCTGCCGCCAAGGTCAGCACATTGATGGTAATGGCAGCACCTGCCATGTTGATGGTCGCCCCCAAAGGAATGGTTACTGAGTAGGTCTCCTCATTGAGTCCAAGTTTGCGTGCAAGATTCATATTCACAGGAATGTTTGCCGCCGATGAACGAGTAAAAAACGCCGTTACACCTGATTCACGCAGACACGCCAACACCAGCGGATAAGGATTGCTTCGAGTCATGGCAAAGACAATGATGGGGTTTATCACCAAAGCGATGAATAACATACAACCCACCAACACCGCTAGCAAATGAGCATAGCCAAACAATGCTTCAAGTCCTGTTTCAGCGACGGTTACCGCCACCAATCCAAAGATACCAATCGGAGCAAAGGCGATGATCCACTTGACCACGCTTGTGATGGCACTGCTTAGACTGGTTGCCACTTGGCGAGTAGCCTCACTGACATGACGCAGTGCCAAGCCAATGAGTATCGCCCAAGTCAAGATACCCATGTAGTTCGCCTCTGCCAATGATTTGACAGGGTTTGCCACCAGATTCATCAGTAGCGTAGTCAAGACTTCCTTCAGATGCTGTGGTGGCGTCTGCTCCATGCCCTCTGCCGCTACGAGTGCAAGCTCTGTTGGAAAAGCAAAACTTGCCACAACCGCTGTCAATGCCGCAGTAAATGTCCCTACCAAATACAGAATAAACACAGGTTTGATGCGTAAATCGCCACCGCCACGATGAGAAGTTACCGCTGCAATCACCAAGAAGAATACCAAAATCGGAGCAACTGCCTTTAACGCACCCACAAAAATTGACCCCAAAATGCCGACAGCCGCACCAACCGAAGGCAACACCGCCCCCACAATCGCCCCAAGCACCAACCCTAAAATAATCATGGGTACTAGTCCTGCTTTTAGATAGGCGTTTACCAAAGCACGCATACAAACTCCTGCTTAATATTGATCAATGAGCCAACATGTACTCATTTACTTTTAAGTATTTAAAGATTCAAAAAACCCAACATTCTACCACATCAATCGTCATCCACTGCGTTTTCCATCATTGAGAAAATTCTGAACAAAAAACATCGTGTTAGGCATACCGATGGTCATTTGACAAAAAACACCATAATTATACCTAATTTTCTTTGATACATTGATACAAAAATACTCACCTTAGCCAAACTAATCGTCATGAATGACCGCCTACAACCAAAAAACGCCCTTATTTAGGCGTTTTTAGAGCAATTAACTAGGCATTGAAAATATATCTAAACTATCTATAATACTATAAAATAGATAGGTTATTAATCATGTATAAACCCAAAGAATTTGCTAAAAAACGGTGTGTCAGTATCTACATTGAGGCGTTGGGATAGAGAAAAACGCCTTGTACCACTTAGAACGGAAACCAACCACCGTGTTTATACTGATGATGATATATTTAAAGTCTTAAATCTTGAAAAGCCAAACAATCAAGGTAAAATCGTTGTTTATTGCCGAGTGTCAAGCCATGCTCAAAAAGACGATTTGCAATCACAACTAGAAGCCATGTAAACCTTTTGTTTAGCACAAGGCATCGCCGTTGATGAATGGCATAGTGAAGTCGGTGGCGGCTTAAACTTTAAACGCAAAATTTTTTTATCACTTATGGACAGAAAGAAATTGGTGAGATAAAAACTTTGTATGTCGCTCACAAAGACCGTCTTGCACGTTTTGGATTTAATTATTTTAACACATGGCAAACCGCCATAACTGTCAAATTGTGGTTGCCAATCAAGAAAAACTATCGCCACAACAAGAGCTGGTTGAAGATATGCTTGCCATCATTCATAGCTTTAGTAGCCGATTGTATGGGCTTAGAAAATACAAAAAACAAGTCAAGCAAATGGTCAAAGAACAGCCATGATATTAGGACACATCATAGAGCTTGCTCCAAATAACAAACAAGCGACATATTTTAAAAAAGCTTGCGGAGTGGCTCGCTTTGCCTATAACTGGGCGTTAAATGAATGGCAAACACAATACGAAGCCGATAAAAAATACCGTAATGATTGCTTAAAAAATGGCATACAAGTTGACAACAGCAAACTTAAAAACCCAAGCCAATTTAAACTAAGAAAACAGCTTAATAGCATAAAAAAGCAAGCATTCCCCTTTATGAGCGAAGTTACCAAATGCTCCCCACAAGAAGCCATTATTCAGCTAGGCAAGGCATTTGACAACTTTTTTAAAGGGCGAGCCAAATACCCACAATTTAGAACCAAAGGCGTGAATGACAGATTTAGCCTAACCAATGACCAGTTCAAAATCATTGGCAAAAAGATAAAAATCCCAAATCTAGGCTTTGTAAAATTAACAGAAAACTTGCGTTTTATGGGTAAATTGATGAATGCTACCGTTTTTAAAAAAGGCGGTAAATGGTTTGTGTCTGTTGGCGTAGAAATCAACAATCTACCAAAATTAAATACCAAAACACACAAAAGTGTTGGCATTGATTTAGGGGTTACAGACTTGGCGGTATTATCCAATGGCGAAAAAGTTAAAGCACCAAAACCTTTAAAAAGCAAACTTAAAAAACTACAAAGATTGTCAAAATCTTTATCAAGAAAACAAAAAGGCAGTAACAACCGTGAAAAAGCGAAAACCAAGCTATCACGATTGCACCATAAAATCAGTTGTGTCAGAAAAGACTTTTTGCACAAATTAACAAGCAAGCTTGTTAAACAATTTGATGTGATTTGTATAGAAAACTTAAATGTCAAAGGTATGGTAAAAACCGTAAACTAAGCCTTGCTATCAGCGATTTGGGTTTTTATGAGTTTAAAAGACAACTGATTTATAAAGCCAATATACACAATAAAACCGTCAAAGAAGTGGGCAGATTTTATCCAAGTAGTAAAACCTGTTCATGTTGTGGTTTTGTAGTAACTAAAGAAAACTTGACATTAGCAACACGTCATTGGACTTGTCCAAATTGTAAGGCAAATCATGACCGTGATGTCAATGCAAGCTTAAACATTTTAAAACAGGCGGATAAAGTCTTAACTTTATCTTAATTTCAACAAGCGGTAGGTTCTACCGTGTTAGTCTATGGAGTTTATGTAAGTCTTAAGTCAAATGACAAGAGCAATGGGTGATGAAGTAGAAATTAAACGCTAAATTTGCCTTTGGGTAAGTTTAGATAGGTTTTAAGGAACAGTAAAGCATCAATCTGGGCAATCATAATAGTTTGATCTTAGAAACCAAAACGCCATTATTATCCGCATAGACATAGTCGCCCTCACAGATACTCACACCCCCAAAATTTAGGGTAATGCCCGTCTCACCCACACCTTTTCTGGTGGATTTTTTGGGAATACATCCTAATGCCTGCACACCCAAATCAAGCACAGCCAATTCATCAACATCACGCACGCACCCATAGACAATCACGCCTGCCCAACCCTGCTCTACTGCCCCTTTTGCAATCATATCGCCAAGCAATGCACAACGCATGGAAGCACCGCCATCAACAACAAGCACTCTGCCCTCACCTTTGGTTGCCAACAGCTCTTTAACACGAGAATTATCCTCAAAGCATTTTACAGTAACGGCTTGCCCGCCAAATGCCAACTTACCACCAAAATTCCTAAAACACTGACCGTCAATGCTTGGGCTGACAACCCCAATATCCTTATCCTCATTTTCGTCCAATAAATCACAAGTAACAAATTCGCTCATCGCACACTCCTTGATAACAATCTATGTCTCATCAATCATCCACCTGCCAATCTTGCCATCAGCTGTGCGGATTTTGCCACATTAGCATCTCCTAACACCTTTGTCAATCATACCTGCAAGCTAGAATTCCAACTGACGCTTCGACTCAAAAGCCATCAGCTCGCCAGTAATAGGATCAATAAAAGACAACGACTTTGCTAGCAGTTGCAACGGTGAACCAAAATCATCAGGTGCTTTATGGCGTACCGTAGGGTAATATGGGTCGTTTTTGATGGGAATGCCCAGATGACTTAGATACACACGCAACTGATGTAACTTGCCTGTGGTGGGATATAGTTCATACTTTGCCCAGTCGCCCCTTGTCTGAAGATGGGTGATGTGCGTGTGAGAATTGGGCGTGCCGTCTGCCACTTTCATGGTATAAAATGGCTCTTTTCGCACCAGATGTAAGTGCAAATCCAGCGGAAACATTAAATCATGCCTAACAGGTGCTATGGCATGATAGATTTTTTTGATGTTTTGGCTTTTAAATAAGGATTGATAAAGCCCACGAGTGGCAGGATTTTTACTGATGAGTATCAGCCCTGCCGTTTCTTTATCCAGTCGATGAATGGGCGATAACTTGGAATTGCCACTGTCTTTTTTTAGGCGAGTCAGTAGTGTCTGTTGTACATATTGACCACTGGGTGTTATGGTCAAAAAATGTGGCTTATCCACCACCATCAATTCTTGGTTTTCAAAGATAATTTCATGAGAAAACGGCACAATGATTTCATGTTTTAAAAACCGATAATAATAAATCGTCCGCCCATAGTCATACTCATCATCAATACAAACAGGCACACCATCATCCCAAAACACCAACCCATCAACAAACCGCTGTCGCCATTCATCAACAGCAATGTGGGCGAACTTTTGGCACAAAAAATCAAAAAGACGCTTTGGTTGCACCACAGCATCCATTTTCTCTAGATAAATCATACTGGCGGATACACCGTCTAGCATGGGCAAGTCTTTGGGCTTGGCTGTCATTTTGTTTCTAATGTTGGTTTAGTTTTTGGCTTTAGCATGAGTAATAAAGAGTTGAACCAGTGGTCATCATGGGGGTATTATAAAGTGTTTTATCTATTTTGGGCAACGAGCTTGGCAATGCTTAGCATCTGGCATCAGCTTTTAGCTATATTTATGGCAAGGGCAAGCAGGCTTGCCAAGATAGATACCACCGATGTGGTAAACTTCTTGTAAGCATTTTCTTACACAACTTTACGATATTAGCGTATTTTCATACATATCAGAAATTGGCATAATACGCACATCAGCAAGGAGATGGCAAATGGATACGCCACATGGATGAACGCTGATAAGTGATGGATTACAAACATGGAGTAGATGGAAAAGTAAGATAACATAAAGCCACAGGGTTTTCTCTGTGGCTTTATGTTTAATTATAAAATGATGATAAACAATCGCACAACCGCCAATATCTGCACACCTTGCTAATTTTGGCAGTTTTTTGATGTCATTTTTGATATAATGGCTCACTAATCACTCTCTTAGATTTGACCAAACATTAAAGGTATGTTATGAACGCACAAACCCAATCCGATGAACTTGATGTCAATTTTGATGAACTAGACTTTGATGTCATGCTAGGCGACTTTGCCGACAGTGCAGTCAGTGGCGGTTTTGACAGCGACACCGCTATTGATGATTGTGAAGGCGGTGCATGTAAAATCTAATCAATAACCCCACCAAAAAATCCTTTAAGATGCGAATTTTAAAGGATTTTTTTATTCTTCGCTCTCTTCGTCCAAAAGCAACCCATAAACCCCAAGACCACCGCCAAATTCACTCACTTTTTCGCTATCCATCTGCACACTCATCACGACATCAGCACCATAATCCACCGATAAAATCTCACCGTCCATTTGCCCAACCAAATAACGAACTTGGGCTTCGTGAGCAAAGGTGGTGGCAACGGTCAGCACAGATTTAGGCACAAAGATGGTCAGTGCCATCTCATCTACCACCAGTTGTGTTGCGGTCGCATAGGCTCGAGTCAACCCCCCTGCCCCAAGCTTAATCCCCCCAAAATATCGCACCACCACGACCAACACATTACCAATGCCCTTATGTTGCAAAACATTTAAAATCGGTCTTCCTGCCGTACCATTTGGCTCACCATCATCATCAAAGCCTGCCGATGTGGTGTTATGTGGATCACCGATGATATAAGCGGTGCAATGATGGCGAGCATCAGGATAGGTCTGGCGTAAATGTTCCACATGAAACATGATATCGCTTTTATTGTTAATGGGATAAGCAAAGGCGAGAAATTCGCTCTTTTTGATTTCATAGACAGCTTGGCAGGGGATAGCAGGAGTGTGATAGGTCATTTTTTATTTGTTAATCTGGGTAAATATGATAGACTAAGGCTATTTTAACCCATTATTTTACTTTATTTAAGTGATAAAAATCATGAGACTTGATAAATTTCTAAGCAAAGCGACTGGGCTGTCTCGTAGTGAGTGCAAAAAGATACTCCACCGAGGCGAGGTTACCATCAATGACGAAATCAACAAAAATGGTAGCACGCACATTGGCGTAGATGATGAAGTGTTGTGGGCGGGCGAACCCTTATCCGTGGCGGACGGCAACCGCTACATTCTGCTATACAAACCAGATGGATTTGAATGCACCCTAAAAGCCAAAGAATACCCCATCGTAACCGAGCTGATCGCTGTGCCAGAAGTATCAAGTTTACGCATCGCAGGACGGCTTGATGTTGATACCACAGGAGCATTGCTCCTATCAGACGATGGGGCGTGGCTACACCGAGTTACTAGCCCCAAACGCCATCAGCCCAAACGCTATGAACTCACCCTTGCCGACCCCATGACTGCCGATGAACAAGCGAACGCCATTAAGCAGGTGGCAAATGGCATCTTATTAGCAGGTGATGATGTTAAAACTCGTCCTGCTCAGCTGTCTTTTAGCGATGAGACACACGCTACCTTGATACTCACCGAAGGCAAGTATCATCAGGTCAAACGCATGATGGCGTATTTTGGTAATAAAGTCATCAAACTTCACCGAGCCAGTATCGGTGCAATCAACCTAGACGGTCTAGAGATGGGCGAATGCCGATTTTTGACAGCAGAAGAAGTGGCTCAGTTTTAATAGTCAATATCATCAATTAAACACTTACGCACAATATTTATTAGTGACACATATGAAATCTATGAACATCATCAAGTCTATACTTGCAAGTCTCATTATCATGGCAAGCATTCACACCGCCAACGCCGCACCAACGCATGACGATATCCGCCGTACGCTCTTTGATGCAGGGCTGATTGTACCGATTGCAGATATTAGCCCAAGCCCCATCACATCACTCACACAGATTCGTTTGGCAGGTGATCAAGAACCACTACTCATCACTGATGACCTAAGCTACATCATTGGTGGCAACATCGAACCAAACCCAAGCCCAATCACCCCCATCAATGGACAAATCAGCTCAGGAAAGGCAGGTACACCCATCAGCAACACCCATAAAACCGCCTTACTGAACAACATGACCGCTCTAAAAAACATCAATGAGCAAAGTATGTTTTATCACACAAATGTTGATGGGCTACTGTGGGGCGTGTCAGGTAGTGGCACGACCTTTTTGGTGAGTAGTGATGGCAAATATTTCATCAATTCAGAGATTTCTGTCATCAAAAATGGTCGCTTAGCAGGTCTTGATGATGAGTTTGAACTCACCAAAAACCGCCATGTTTTTACCCAACTTGATGAGCAAGCCTTAACCACCTACCCTGCCAAAGGTCAACGCCATGCTACTTTATATGTGGCCACTGACATTCATTGTCCGTATTGCAGGATTTTTCATGAAAAAATCCATGAACTAAATAGTCAAGGCATCACCGTCAAGGCCATCGGCTACCCCATCTATGATGAGTCGCATGTTCCTATGGCTAGAATCTGGTGCGAATCTGATAATGACAAGCGAGCTGCACTATTAAGTGCTGCCATGAAAGACATTCACACCGCCCAAGATTGTCAAAGTTTAGACAACAAACTTGCCAGTAACCAACAGATCGCCCACGCCTTAGCCATTTTTGCCACGCCTGCCATTTTTCATGAAAACGGCACACTCTTTGAAGGACAGATTGACACAAGCGAGCTGATTGATTTTGTCAATGCCCAGTAGCTAACGATTGGTGATGTCATCAATCATCCAACGAACCATTGATGAATTGGGCATATTTTTTAATATGGCTGATAAACAAGCAACCTATTCACAACAGCCCGGTTGATTATCCTTTTGTGGTTTTACTGCTTGGTTCAACTTAGTCATTCACCAACTCAGCCTGTGTTGGTGAATGACACATCTACCCGCTTTGCTTCATTTTCATAATTTTCTTAATTTTTCTTATCATCTGCCTTGATAAAACAGACACAACCACCATTAAAGGCAAAACTATCTTGATATTGTGGAATTAACATGAGTAGAGATTTTTATACCGTCCTAGGTGTGGATAAATCAGCAGACGAGAAAGAAATCAAAAAAGCCTATCGCCGTCTGGCAATGAAATACCACCCCGATAAAAACCCAGACGACCCCAGTGCCGAAGAAAAATTCAAAGAAGCCACGATGGCATATGAGGTATTATCCGATGCCCAAAAGCGTGCCAGTTATGACCGCATGGGTCATACCGCCTTTGAACAAGGCATGAATAATGGCGGATTTGGTGGTGCAGGTGGCTTTAGTGGCGATTTTAGCGACATCTTTGGCGATATTTTTGGACAGTTCGGCGGTGGTGGTTTTGGCGACTTTTTTGGTGGTTCTCGTAGCTCTCGTGCTAGCAAGGGCAATGACCTATTATACCGACTGGCTTTAACACTCGAAGAAGCGGTTAAAGGCTGTAAAAAAGAAATCAACTTTAGTGCATCGGTCAGCTGTACCACCTGTCATGGCAAAGGGGCGAAATCAGACGCCGACATCGTTACTTGTACCAGTTGTGGCGGTCATGGTCAAGTGCGTGTACAGCAAGGCTTTTTTGTTATGCAACAGACCTGCCCTAACTGTCATGGAACTGGCAAAACCATCAAGAACCCTTGCCCAGACTGTCATGGCGAAGGCAAACAACAAAAATCTCAGACTCTAGAGGTATCCATTCCCGCTGGTGTGGACAATGGCGACCGTGTGCGTCTAGCAGGCAAAGGTGAGGCAGGCGATACTGGTATGCCAAATGGCGATCTGTATGTAGAGATTCATGTCAAAGATCATGAAATATTTACCCGCAACGGTGCGGATTTGCACATGGATATTCCTGTAGATATAGCCACCGCCGCCTTAGGTGATGAAGTTGAGATACCAACCCTAGATGGTCGCCTAAAAATCAAAGTTGCTGAAGGCACTCAAACTGGCAAACTGCTACGAGTGCGTGGCAAAGGTGTTACGACTGTACGCAGTGGCATGGTGGGCGATTTAATTTGTCGTATCATCGTTGAGACCCCAACCAACCTAAGTGATGAACAAAAAGAGCTGTTGCGTCAATTCAAAGCAAGTCTCGGCAAGGAAAATATTGCCAATGCCAAGAAAAAAGGCTTTTTTGATAAAATAAAAGATGATGTCAAAGATTTGTTTGACTAATCTATTGAAAAAAGCACGGTAACAAGCCGTGCTTTTTTCAATTTTGCAATCAGTCCATCACTCACCAAAAATCAATATGTAGACACTTATTGTTTATAATTTTTAAAAATAAAATCAAGGGTTTATCAATAAACAAAAAAATATTGGTATTTTTAATATATCACACCATAAACCTTGATTACATAAGATATTTTATATAAAATATCTAGTAGCACACCGCATAGGTGGCTTAGAAAAATATTGTTGAACACTTGGAGGTCGAAGCTAAAGAACGCAAGGCAAGAATTACTAAAATACAAGCCAAACAAATATTAATAAGAAAACAACATTATATCCTTAGGTAGCTTTGGTAACCGCACTTTATGCAACAGTGATTAAATAATTTTTACAACGCCGTCTATATCAATTCTAACTTGTAAAAGTTAAAATTGTTTGTATCATCTTTTTGTCGAGCTAACAGACCCCATCACTTCAAGCCCCAGCAATCGTTGGGGTTTTTTACCCAATCTTTGCAAAAAAGTGAAGTTTTACAGATTGTCTGTCTTGCTTTTGGGTATTTTTTATTGAATAATAACAAAAAATTTTCCCTAATAAGATTCAACAAAGGATTTTTTATGCTAAAACGCACCCTTCTTGCCACCGCCATTGCCAGCCATATTGCCCATGCTTCTAGTATTCGTGATGACATTGATTTGCAAACCTATCGAGATTTTGCCGAAAATAAAGGCGAATTTGTAGCTGGTGCAACCGACATTGTGATTCGCAACAAAAATGGCGACATCATCGGTACGCTACTGCCAGCAGGTGTGCCCGTGCCTGATTTTAGTGCCGCCAATACCAAATCTGGCGTGGTTACGCTCATCTCACCACAGCTAACAGGGACAGTACAGCACAATCCGACCTATGTACTGCTTGGGCAAGACCATCAACAATTTGCCAAAGATCGTTCCAACACCGCCGCTAGCAATTTGCAACTGGTGTACGATGGACTGAGCTTTGGGGCAAATGACAGTCATCACGCCCCAAAAAATCACTATTTTGTCGTCAAACGCAACGACATGGAAAAAGATCTCGATGTCCATGTTTCACACGCAGGTCGCTATCCAGTAGGGCTTGATGCCCACAAAATCATCAAGACCGAAGATGAAGCAACCGCAAGCGATGCCAATAGCGATTTTTGGACATATTATAGTATGGGCTCTGTGTATGACATTGCCCTACCACGCTTACACAAGCTAGTTACCGAAACCGCACCAACACCAAGCCTAGATGACATGGGCAACTTTAAGGTAGAAAATTACAGTGCTTTTGTTCATGTGGGTGCTGGCGTGCTAGAAATGGTAGACCCAAACACAGGTGATCCTGTATCATTCCAAGGCGTGTACCCACATCATACAGACTTGGGCACAAATACTTTTGTGCATGAATTTTTGACCGCAGGTCTGCCCCCTGCCCTAAAACCAGAACTTTCTGTCAATTACAGCAAAAACAACACCGATGCCAACAATCTGTCCTTTTATCTGATTGGCGAAGACACCGATTATCGCAAATTTTATGATGCCAATGACACCCCTATCGTCACACCAGATGGCGAGCGTCTACCCCTAGCCGCTGCCATTCAGCCGGGTGATAGCGGCAGCGGTCTTTATGGTTTTAACAAACTGACCCAGCAATGGGAATTAATCGGTTTTGTACAAAGTGGCAATGGCGGTGCGACCAACCAAGACCGCATCAACCGAGTCAATGCGTATAGCGACCAATACACCCTGTTTGACCCATATTTCAAACAACTGACCGAATACAATAATGCCATAGCCCCCCCCCTTACATCGGACGCGCTGGTCTGGCAACAAAAAGAGGATGACACACAGCTTGACGAGACTTTGGTAGAAAAACACAAAGATGTGTACATTGACACCAGTGGTACACTAACACTTGCCAGCGACATTGACCAAAAAAGCGGCTCACTTTATATTGGTACAGACGCACCAACCAACCTGCTCATCACAGGCGATAACAAGACGCACACAGGCGGCGGTATCTATGTGGGCGATGGTAGTCATGTGGATTACCAAGTTGGTATCAAAGAAAAGATCACCGTGTACAGCCAGCTTGGGCAAACCGACGAATATCTTGCCAAGCTGGGTGCTGGCACACTGACCATCAGTGGGCAAGGCAACAATCAAGGCGGCATCAGCGTGGGCGATGGCACAGTCATCTTGGATAAAGACGGGCAAGCTGCCAAATATGTAGAGCTGGCCAGCGGTCGTGGTCAAGTCATTCTCAACCGTGCCAACCAAGTCAAAAACAACGATTTTCGTTTTGGACACAAAGGCGGTGTGCTGGATTTGAACGGTCAATCCATCACCACCAACTACCTGCACAATGTTGACGACGGTGCCAAAATCATCAATAACAACACCCAAGCGGCTTCTACTTTGACATGGCGTTCGTCTCGTGATTTTGTCTTTGGCAAGGATGAAAACGGACATTATGCCGTCATTGGCAATGCCCATCTGGACAGACAATCTGGGGCAAATACCGCCAACTACATCGATTTGGGCAGTGATGCCACGCAAGCCCAAAATGCCAAACAAGCCTTGCTGGACAGTCAAGGCGTGATGACCGCTTTTGCAGGTCAGTTGGGCAATACAGAACAACAAGGCGAGCTTAATGTCGTCTTTAATCCCACAAATAAACAGGCAAAATGGCTACTGACAGGCGGTAGTTTTGTCAATGACTTGACCGCCCAAGATGGCACACTTATTTTGGCAGGCAGACCCACACCAAAGGCGTTTGACCATCTTAGCCAAAAAGATTTTGACCCCAATAAAAACACTTGGGTAGAGACACAATATACTGCCAAAACCATCAACGCCAATAATCACGCCACCGTCATGTCGGCACGAGGGGCAAATGCCATCTATGCCAATTTGGTGGGGAAAAACAATGCCAAATTTGACATTGGATTTTTGCCAAACAGTCAGGGCAAACTGTGCGTTCGCTCAGACTATAACGGCTTGATTGACTGCCAAACGCTGTCGCCTACCGACCAGCAAACTCATCGAGTAGATACCGTCTTGAAAGGCGATGTCCATCTTGATGGCAACGCTGGGGCAACCTTGACCGCCACCGATTGGACAGGTTCTATCTTGGGTTCTCAAAACACCAATCTAAAACTCAATCATAGTCAATGGCAGATGAATCAAAATGGCACGATTGGCAATTTGACACTCAACAGTAGTGCCATCAAACTCAGCCAAGATGGCGACTTTCACACCCTAAATGTTTTGGGCGATTTGACAGGCAGTAGCCAGATTTATTATCGCACCCGCATCAAAGACCTACTGGGCGATCAGATTGTGGTGCATGGCACGACCGCAGGTCAGCACACTTTGCACATTGCCAATGACGGTGCAGAACCTGCCGCCCCAAACAGCAAGCTCACACTCATCAAGACACTGGGCAACCAAAACAACCCGACCATAACACTAGCGAACAGTGCTGTGGATTTGGGAGCGTACCGTTATACGCTGGGCAATGACGCACAAGCGTTCTATTTGTACAATCCAGAATTGGACAAACAAGCCGAAAAAGAAAGACTAGAAGCGGAACGCTTAGCAAAAGAGCAAGCAGAGAAAGAGCGTTTAGCTCGTGAAGCAGAAGAAAAGGCTAAGGCTGAACAAGCAGAGCGTGAGCGTTTAGCTCAACTTGAAAAAGAAAGACTAGAAGCGGAACGCTTAGCAAAAGAGCAAGCAGAGAAAGAGCGTTTAGCTCGTGAAGCAGAAGAAAAGGCTAAGGCTGAACAAGCAGAGCGTGAGCGTTTAGCTCAACTTGAAAAAGAAAGACTAGAAGCGGAACGCTTAGCAAAAGAGCAAGCAGAGAAAGAGCGTTTAGCTCGTGAAGCAGAAGAAAAGGCTAAGGCTGAACAAGCAGAGCGTGAGCGTTTAGCTCAACAAAAACAAGCTGACATCATCAGCCGTTATACCAATGCTGCGTTGTCAGATTTATCATTGCAGGCGTACGATATTTTATCGCTGAGTCATCGCCTAAGTCAGACTTTACATGGTAATTTGAGCGGTATCTGGTTGCAAGCTGATCATAGTCAAGGCACGCATCAAAGCAATTTATACCGTCCATATGACCGCAAAACCAACAGTCAACAGCTTGGCTTAAGTCGCCAAACGGACAATCTACGCTACGGCGTCGCCATCACGAAACAAAACAGTACCGCTCAACTGGCTGATAGTATGCATACTGAACAAAACAGCATGCTTGCTAATATTTTTGCCAAATATCATTGGCATGATACTGCCTTTATGTTGGATTTAGGCTTTGGTCGCACCAATGCTGTAGTGGCAAGCAATCATAACAAGCGTCATTTTTCAAGCGTTGGCATAGGCATTAATCATCAATTTGGCGAAAAAATCGTAATCTTACCAAGCGTCTATGCTCGCCATCACAAACTTGATGGGGCAAATTATCATCTCAATGGGGCAAATATCGCACTAGACCGCACGCATATCAACCAAATTGGTGGCGATATCCAGCTACAAACCGCCCTAAGTTATGGCACATTGACCATCACCCCAAGTATCGGCTTGGGTTATCAGCATAATCAAGGCATGGGTGTGGTATCGGTCAATAATCATCGCTTTGCACAACACTTTGGCGATGATAAATATGCCAATGTTGGTGTGATGGTGCAACGAGGATTGTTAAATGCCAGCGTGCAGGTTGAACAGCATTATGGTGACGAAACAGATAAGCAAACCAAAGCAGGTATCCGATTGGGCTATACTTGGTAATTGCCATTATCTCACCAAAACATCAATTTTGGCGAGATTTTTTGGTTTTTCATCGGTTTTTTCTTTACAGATACTGATGAAAAACCACACAAGGTTTGTTATAATCAAAACACATCAAATCATCTAATATAAGGACAAAGCATGAATAGCCTAAATATCGGCATCATGGGTGCGTCAGGTCGCATGGGGCGAATGCTACTACAAGCCACCCAAGACAATCCAAACACCACCCTAAAAGGTGCATTTGTGCGTGGTATCTCAAGTCTCATTGGGGTAGATGCCGGTGAGTTTATTGGGACAGGCAAAAATGGCGTTGCTCTAAGCACGCTGGATGTGTCAGGAATTAACGCACTCATTGACTTTAGCTTACCTGAAGCACTAGATGAAGTACTCGCTCAATGCACTACCCATAAGACCGCCCTTGTGATGGGTGTAACTGGTCTTAGTGATGAACAAGAAGCCAAATTACAAGAAGCAAGCAAAACCATTCCCATCGTCTATGCAGGCAACTTCTCAACAGGTGTCAACCTAAGCCTAAATCTACTTGCCACCACAGCCAAGGTATTGGGGTTAGATGCTGATGTTGAGATTATTGAGCATCACCACAAACATAAGATTGATGCACCGTCTGGCACAGCCCTAATGATGGCAAATTCGGTTGCCACCGCTCGTGGGCAAAGCCTAAAAACCGCCCTTGTTCATGGTCGTCAAGGTGCGACCAAACGCAGTCAAGGCGAGATTGGTATGCACGCCATTCGTGGCGGTGAGATTGTCGGTGAGCATACGGTCGAGTTCATCATGAATGGCGAAATCATCGAAATCACACACAAAGCAATGAGTCGCCTAACTTTCGCTGCAGGGGCAGTGCGTGCTGCCATTTGGGCAAGCAAGCAACCAGCAGGTCTGTACGACATGCAAGATGTCTTAGGTTTAAAAGCCAGTTAAATACTGGCTTGCACAGCTTTGACTAGGTTATCAAGTAAATAAAAAAGCGTTCATTATCAAAACGCTTTTTTATTTACTCTTTAATTTTTTGCGGTTGATGAATAAGACCTACTTACCTGACAATTCAATCACCCATAGCTCTGACTGACTGCCCAAACGCAAAGGTATGCCCCAAAAACCATAGCCTGATGATACCACGATGTGTGTGCCATTGATGAGTCTATACCCATAAGCAACACGGTTTAGCATTTTTACAATAAAATTGGCAGGAAACAACTGCCCATTATGCGTATGTCCCGACACCTGCAAATCTATGGGCAACTTGACATTCTCATCGATCTGACTGGGACGATGATCAAGCAGGATTACAGGCTGTAACTGTTGTTGCTGACTAAGCTGACCATACAACTCATCACTGCTTTGTCTATTAAGCACATGATCATCAAAGCGACCAATAATAGAAAGCGGTACACCGCCTGCATAAATGGTCGCAACCTTATCATCAAGCAAAGTCGCTCCTGCCTCACGGATCGCCTGAACAATATCAAGGTAAGCATCGGTATCATACAAATCATGATTGCCCAAACTTGCTACTACGCCATCTGTGGTAGCTGTAACCACTCGTGCAAACGCCGCCGCCATATTCTGTTCGTCATAGGCTTTTGTATCATCGTCCATGATGTCGCCTGCCATGAGTAACAGGTCAACTCGCTCATCTTTTAATAACTCAGATAGTCTATCTAGTTGATTTGCACCAAACAGACTGCCCAAATGTAAATCTGATACCAACCCAATGCGTACAGGCTTTGCCATCGGTTTATCAATTTGCACCGACAGATATCGCACGGTCGGTGTATAGGCATTATAAACTGACAACCCCACCAACACACCAAACACCAAAACAGCAAATACCCTAATCACGGTAGAAAACCGCCCATCAAGCGATAACCTACGCAAGATAAACGATGCCAAAACCACCATCATCACGGTTAGCACGCCAAGCCACAACACCGCCAGATAGCCCACACCAAGGCGAAATTGACCGAAGAACAACACCGCCAAAAACACATTACTCACCACAAAGAACGCCGGCGTGATCCATCGTCTAGGCTTGGCGACATACGGGCGCACCAACCACTCAAGCCCACGACCGACAATAAAAGTAAACAGCTGAAATAAAATGACAATGACCACCAAAAATAGCATTCGCATCACACACAACCCTCAAAGAATGCCAATGCCCGCTTTGGAATATAATCCATACAAAATGCACGAGTAGCATAATCATAATCAATAAAGCCAATATGACCGCCATGCTCGGTAGTTAGCAGAACAACTTGTGATGAAACATCGCCACGCTCCGCCGTTACCCCCAAAAACGGATCGTCTTTAGCGGTGATGATGAGTGTCGGCTTGACTATTTCCTTTAAATAAGGCAAAGCGGACGCTTGACGATAATAATCATTTTTAGAGACAAAACCATGGCGAGGTGCGGTAAATATATTATCAAAATCACCCATACATTTAGCACGCTTTAGAGCAGTGATTTCATCAGCAGTAATCTGATTGTCCAGTGCTTTTTTA
Organism: Moraxella haemolytica; assembly: GCF_030177935.1. NCBI lineage: Bacteria > Pseudomonadati > Pseudomonadota > Gammaproteobacteria > Moraxellales > Moraxellaceae > Moraxella > Moraxella haemolytica. The sequence goes on along the minus strand of NZ_CP089974.1, from coordinate 40,252 downwards.
ATAATAGGATTTAACAGATATGGCGTATAGATTTTCTTGCCAAGCAGTCGATCCATCGCAATCGACGCACTCGCCAAGTCCACAGGAGCAGACACCACCACCGCACACTCACAGATGGCATCAGTGCCATACTCGCCCATGTATTTGGCAAGGGCATTACCACCTAAAGACACGCCCATCGCATAGATGGTCTGATATTGCTGTTTTAAGATGCCTAAATAATGGTGTAACTCTGCAGTATCGCCTGCATTATAAAATATCTTGCCAGATACCGCCACGCCGCCACACGAGCGAAAATGAGGCACCACAAAATGAAAACCTGCCGTCTGCACCTGCTTAGCAAGCGTTCGTGCATAATGACTTTGGCTTGAACCCTCCATGCCATGAAACAGTACAACCAACGGTTTTTGGTATTTACCATCTACCAAGACATCATCCGCCAGTAGATAATCAAATGCCACATCACTCTCATCCAAACTGTCTTTGTAAAGATGGCGTTCATAATCAAGTGTATCTTTCACCAAAAATTTTGGTAGGATTGTTTGAATGTGTGGGTTTTTTAGCCAAAAAGGCGGAGCAAAAGTTGTATTCATCATCTCTCTTATCATTCCTTAAAAAACAAATCTATAAATCCATCAAGGCAAGGTTTTGCTAAATTTCAATACGCACCTAACCACAGCCGTCCATATCAACATGATACATCAGACACCTTGATTACAAACCATGCCTCCGCACCATCAATGACAAGTTTAACCTGCAAGCCATCTGATAACCCCTTAGGTAGCGTGGTGCGAATATTCCTACCAAAATGCACAAAGCCAACTTGTCCGCCATGCATAGCGACATCAGCACTAATGACAAGTACAGGCAGTGCTTGTTGTTTGGTGTGGCTTTGGGCTTGCTTGAACATCGTCCATGCTTTATCTATTAAGATTTTAGCATTTTTAAAAGCACCCTTATCATGCTGCCAATCATACTCCAATGTCTGCCAACGCCGCTCGGTGGCACGCATCAGCTGATGCACCTTGATTTGGGCTTTTTGTAGATTTGCCATAGCTGTGGGCGATTGTTGCAGTTTTTTTCCAATTTGATGAACCGCCTTGCCCATCACACTACAATAAATGGTGTGATAAGCATCATATCTGGCACGACTCTCCACATCTTTTAAAGTGGCATAGGCTTCATTGATAAGCACAATCTCACCACCCTCTCCCACTCTATCAGGATGATGGCGTGTGGCAAGTTTGCGATAAGCACGCTTTATCTCATCTTTGCTTGCTGACTTTGACACACCCAAAACCGCATAATAATCAACAGGTACATCATGTTTCATCACTAGCCACCTTGTTCTAATGACTGCTCTAAGCACTCAAGCTTATCCATCGCCAAAAGTAGTAACTCTTCTACCTCGCCAAGCTCAGATTGTAAATTAGATTGCTCAGATAACAAAGACAACAACCTCTCTTTATTAGCATCATCATATAGGCTTTGGTCGGACAAGGTTTCTTCAACACGACTCAGCTCATCAGAAAGTTTGTCTAGCTGTTTTTCCAGCCTTTCTATTTCTTTACGCAGTGGTGCAGTCTTGGCACGATTTTGAGCCGCCAGTTTACGCTTTTCTTCTTTGGACAGCCCTAATGTCTGATTGGCAACTTTGTTTTGCGTATTTAAACTGACCGTCTTAGCTTGTCTTTGTAATCTTGCGTGTCTTAGATGCTCAGCATAATCAACCATATCGCCAGCGAATTCTTCTGCTCGCCCATCAGCTACCAAGATGAGAGAATCACAAACTGAAGTAATCAATCCACGGTCATGCGATACCAAAATTAACGCCCCTTCAAAATTTTGTAGAGCAAGCATGAGTGCATCTCGCATCTGCAAATCCAAATGGTTGGTTGGCTCATCAAGCACCAGTACATTCGGACGCTGCCAAACGATGAGTGCTAGGGTCAATCTGGCACGCTCACCACCTGAGAAAAGATAGCACGGCGTATCAATCTTCTCGCCACGAAAATCAAAACTCCCTAAAAATGCCCGTAAATCAGCATCTGAGGTTGCCCCTGCTAGCCTACGAAGCAGAATCATCGGCGTGGCATTGCCATCTAACGCATCCATCTGATGCTGATTAAAATACCCAAGTTTTACAGTTTCTGACACCTTGTATGCACCACCAAGCAATGGCAAATCGCCAACCAACGCCTTAATTAGGGTTGATTTTCCCGCACCATTTGCCCCCAAGATACCCAAACGCACTTCAGGCGTGATTTGTAAATTTACCTTTGTCATGAGCGGTTTGTCATAACCGATGGTGGCATTATCCAGTACAATCAATGGGCTTGCCATATGACTTGGCGGATAAAACTCAAAACTAAAAGCTGAATCCGCCATCACGGGGGCAATATCAGCCATACGCTCTAGCTGTTTGGCACGACTTTGGGCTTGTTTGGCTTTGGTTGCTTTTGCCCCAAAACGGCGGATAAAATTCTCCAAATGTGCTTTTATTGCTTGCTGTTTTTCATAGGCTTGTGCTTGCTGAGAAAGGCGTTCGGCACGAGTACGAATAAATTGACTATAATTGCCTGAGTACAGCGTAATCTTGCCCTGCTCAATGTGCAAAATATGTCCCACCACCGCATCCAAAAAATCCTTATCATGACTAATTAACAATATCAAGCCATCAAACTTAGCAAGCCACTCTTCCAACCACAAAATCGCATCCAAATCCAAATGGTTGGTCGGCTCATCAAGTAGCAAAACATCAGCACGGTGCATGAGTGTACGAGCAAGATTGAGTCGCATCCTCCAGCCACCAGAGAAAGTTGCCACTTCTCTAGTGTGATCACCATCGCTAAAGCCAAGACCTGAGAGAATCTGTGCAGCCTTAGTCGGTATACGAAAGCCATCAATCTCCTCAAACCGCCCATAAATAGGAGCAATCTCTTCGGCGGACAATGCCGATTGATTTTGTAATTTTTGATTTAACTCATACCATTCACCATCACCAGACAGCACATAATCCATCGCTTGTATCTTAGTTGCGTGCACTTCTTGTGCCATGTGAGCAATCTGCCAATCACTTGGCATCTCAACACTGCCCACATCCGTCTGATGCTCGCCCAATAAAGTAGCAAACAAGGTGGATTTACCTGTGCCATTATTGCCTGTCAGACCAATTTTTTGCGATTTGTGCAGCTGTAAATTGACATCGCTAAACAGCAACCTGCCATCACGGCGAACCGACACATTTTTAAAATCAATCATAAAATACTTCCAAACAGTTTGCCATCTATTATAACAGAGACATTCCTTGTATAATTAAAATCTTGCCGATTATGATATAATACCAACACAAAAACAATCAGAGACGACAATGAACAATCTCATGACACTCACGGACAATGCCGCCAAAAAGTTAGCAAAACTAAAGATGGCCGAAAATAATGATTCGCTCATGCTACGAGTCTATGTTACAGGTGGTGGCTGCTCAGGTTTTTCTTATGGCTTTGACTTTGCTGAAGAAGTTGAAGAAGATGATGCCACTTTTTTAAATGGCGATGCAATTTTAGTTGTAGACAGTCTAAGTTATCAGTACTTGCATGGCTCGACCATTGACTATATTGAAGGGCTAGAAGGTTCTCGTTTTGTGGTTAACAACCCTAATGCCACCACCACTTGTGGTTGCGGATCGTCTTTTTCAATTTAAGGCGATTTTTAGTCAAATTTAGATCAAAAATAAAACCTGCTAACTTGCAGGTTTTATTGATTTAATCATGAATTATTTACGCTCATCACGCAATACTACTGGTGAGACAGACAGTCTATAATTAGCGGCAGCTGTTCTTGCACCAATGATGCTTGCCAAGAAAGTTAATAGCGTGCTTATCAACCAGAAAAGACCAGAGTATAGAGCTGCTTTACGAGCAGTATCTTCGGCAACTTGCAATGCTTGTTCCATGGTTGCACGAGCATCAGCAACGGCTTGCTTAGTATTATCAAGATATTCGTGATAAGAAGCTAATGTTTCTTGTTGAACTTCAACAGCTTGAGCTTGATTTAGACCTTCTGCTTGTAAACGGTCAATCAATTCATCGCCAGTCAATACAGTCTCAATCTCATCTGCACGCTGTTTAGCATACTCATCAATATTTTTCCAAGTATCAAGATTGGTAAAATCCATTTGAGCGACATCATTGCGAGTTTTGTTTAACATATCTTCTAGTACATTCACCGTTGCATGTACTTGCGATTGATTAAAAGTATCATTATTCTTGGCAACCCATGCTTCAATATCTTGACGATTGATGTTACCAGTTGCTTTTTGATACAGCTCTTCTGCACGACCTGCAAGATTGCCATCTGAATTAGCAGCTACCGCACCAGCACCGGCAACGGTAGCAGCTGTTGAGGTTACAGCACTAGCGGCTCCACCTATAGCATTTGCTGTCGTACCAACCGCATTTCCTGCAGTTCTTACAATACCTGATACGCTGTTCATTGCAAAAACAGAAGTAATCACCACGATCGCAGCTGCGGTCAGAATGCCTGTCAATGTTGCATCTTTTGGTAGAATGTCAGTACCATCACCAAATAAGGCTTCTGGTGCGGAGGCTTTGACAGCAAAGAAGCCAGCCACAAATGCACTCAATAAAGCGGTTACGGCAGCATAAATGCCCGCTGTAATACCTGCACCGCGAAGATCTAGCGATAAAAATGAGCTTAGCACCAATGCTAAGGCTAACATCATCATAGAAACCACAAGACCCATCAAAAGTCCTGCAAGAATACCACGCCAAGATGGGCGTCTAGCCACTGTTGTATGAATTTTCATAATTACTAAAACCTATAAAAAGTGAATAAAAACAATACCTTAGTATTTAATTCATTGTAAATGATTTCTCATGAATTTTCAGTATGCCTTTAGTACACTTAAAGTAACAATATGAAACCCAACCCCAAACATAAACCCCCCACATTTTCCAATGTGAGGGGTTTGAAATAAGGTGCTGACGATGACCTACTCTCACATGGGCGAACCACACTACCATCGGCGCTAAGACATTTCACTTCTGAGTTCGGGAAGGGATCAGGTGGTTCCATCTTGCTATTGTCGTCAGCGTAAAAGGATTAACAACGCTGTATGAGTCTGTTTTTTTATTTTTATTCAAGATTGATTCAAGCTTGTTAGGTAAAATCTTTACACTTACTTATACAACACATGAAATGGTTTTAAACCACTTGGGTGTTGTATGGTCAAGCCAAACGAGCAATTAGTATTGGTTAGCTACACATGTCACCATGCTTCCACACCCAACCTATCAACGTCGTAGTCTACAACGGCTCTTTAGGGAAATCTTATCTTGAGGTGGGCTTCCCGCTTAGATGCTTTCAGCGGTTATCCCATCCGAACGTAGCTACCCGGCAATGCTTCTGGCGAAACAACCGGAACACCAGAGGTTCGTCCACTCTGGTCCTCTCGTACTAGGAGCAGATCCTCTCAAATTTCCAACGCCCACGGTAGATAGGGACCGAACTGTCTCACGACGTTCTAAACCCAGCTCGCGTACCTCTTTAAATGGCGAACAGCCATACCCTTGGGACCTGCTTCAGCCCCAGGATGAGATGAGCCGACATCGAGGTGCCAAACACCGCCGTCGATATGAACTCTTGGGCGGTATCAGCCTGTTATCCCCAGAGTACCTTTTATCCGTTGAGCGATGGCCCTTCCATACAGAACCACCGGATCACTAAGACCTACTTTCGTACCTGCTCGACTTGTGGGTCTCGCAGTTAAGCGCGCTTTTGCCTTTATACTCTTTGAACGATTTCCGACCGTTCTGAGCGCACCTTCGTACTCCTCCGTTACTCTTTAGGAGGAGACCGCCCCAGTCAAACTACCCACCATACATTGTCCTCGATACTGTTATATCTAAGTTAGAACCCCAACATAACCAGGGTGGTATTTCAAGGTTGGCTCCATGGCAACTGGCGTCACCACTTCAAAGCCTCCCACCTATCCTACACAAGTTAGGTCAAAGTTCAATGTAAAGCTGTAGTAAAGGTTCACGGGGTCTTTCCGTCTAGCCGCGGGTACACAGCATCTTCACTGCGATTTCGATTTCACTGAGTCTCTGCTGGAGACAGCGCTGCCATCATTATGCCATTCGTGCAGGTCGGAACTTACCCGACAAGGAATTTCGCTACCTTAGGACCGTTATAGTTACGGCCGCCGTTTACTGGGGCTTCGATCAAGAGCTTCGCTTACGCTAACCCCATCAATTAACCTTCCAGCACCGGGCAGGCATCACACCCTATACGTCCACTTTCGTGTTTGCAGAGTGCTGTGTTTTTAATAAACAGTTGCAGCAGCCTGGTATCTGCGACTGCCAACAGCTCAAAGAGCAAGTCTTATCACCATCGGCAGCGTACCTTCTCCCGAAGTTACGGTACCATTTTGCCTAGTTCCTTCAGCAGAGTTCTCTCAAGCGCCTTGGTATTCTCTACCTGACCACCTGTGTCGGTTTCGGGTACGATTTGTTTATGACTATCGCTTAGAAGCTTTTCCTGGAAGCATGGTATTTGCCACTTTGCCAGTAAACTGGCTTGCTATCAGATCTCAGTAATAGTCTAGCGGATTTGCCTACTAAACCTACCTACATCCTTCCACCTGGACAACCAACGCCAGGCTGACATAACCTTCTCCGTCCCTCCATCGCATCATAAACAAGTATTGGAATATTAACCAATTTCCCATCGACTACGCCTTTCGGCCTCGCCTTAGGGGTCGACTCACCCAGCCCCGATTAACGTTGGACTGGAACCCTTGGTCTTCCGGCGTGCGAGCTTTTCACTCGCATTGTCGTTACTCACGTCAGCATTCGCTCTTGTGATACCTCCAGCATACCTTACGATACACCTTCACAGGCTTACACAACGCTCCCCTACCACTTAATTGAAACAATTAAATCCGCAGCTTCGGCTCCTAGTTTGAGCCCCGTTACATCTTCCGCGCAGGCCGACTCGACTAGTGAGCTATTACGCTTTCTTTAAATGATGGCTGCTTCTAAGCCAACATCCTAGCTGTCTGTGCCTTCCCACATCGTTTCCCACTTAACTAGGAATTTGGGGCCTTAGCTGGCGGTCTGGGTTGTTTCCCTCTTGACGACGGACGTTAGCACCCGCCGTCTGTCTCCCGGATAGTACTCATCGGTATTCGGAGTTTGCATCGGTTTGGTAAGTCGGTGTGACCCCCTAGCCGAAACAGTGCTCTACCCCCAATGGTATTCGTCCGAGGCGCTACCTAAATAGCTTTCGGGGAGAACCAGCTATCACCGAGTTTGATTAGCCTTTCACCCCTATCCACAAGTCATCCCCTGGCTTTTCAACGACAGTGGGTTCGGTCCTCCGGTGCCTGTTACGGCACTTTCAACCTGCTCATGGATAGATCACTCGGTTTCGGGTCTATACCCTGCAACTAAGACGCCCTATTAAGACTCGGTTTCCCTACGGCTCCCCTAAACGGTTAACCTTGCTACAGAATATAAGTCGCTGACCCATTATACAAAAGGTACGCCGTCACGGAACAAGTCCGCTCCGACTGCTTGTATGCACACGGTTTCAGGTTCTATTTCACTCCCCTAACAGGGGTTCTTTTCGCCTTTCCCTCACGGTACTGGTTCACTATCGGTCAGTCAGGAGTATTTAGCCTTGGAGGATGGTCCCCCCATCTTCAGACAAGATTTCACGTGTCTCGCCCTACTTAATATGTCTCATAAACAGTTTCGCATACAGGACTATCACCTACTATGGTTGGCTTTCCCACGCCATTTTGCTACTGTAAATTTGATCGGCTCCTCCCCGTTCGCTCGCCGCTACTTGGGGAATCTCAATTGATGTCTTTTCCTCGGGGTACTGAGATGTTTCACTTCTCCCGGTTTGCCTTCTATCCAAAGAATAGAATACCTATCTTATGATAAGTGGGTTTCCCCATTCAGAAATCGCCGGGTCACAGGATATTGCCACCTCACCGACGCTTATCGCAGGCTATCACGTCTTTCATCGCCTCTGACTGCCAAGGCATCCACCATGTGCACTTCATTACTTGACCATACAACCCCAAGGGGTCTTATGGGTAATGTGTAACGATTTACCTATGTTTACGCTTGATTCAGTTCTCTTTACTTTATCCAATCACCTTCTATAAAAGAAGTGGAGTGTGATTGGAATGGTTAATTATTTGTTGGAATTAAATAATTAACCCAGACTCATATTTTCGTTGTTAAATAATGATATGAACTTCGTCAGTTCATAAAGTTAAAGCATAAATAAGAAATCTCTTATCAAATTGCTTATGTATGCTTTTGATGTTTAAATATGGTGGAGTTAAGGAGAGTCGAACTCCTGACCTCCTGCGTGCAAGGCAGGCGCTCTACCAACTGAGCTATAACCCCAATATGGTGGGTCTAATAAGACTTGAACTTATGACCCCCGCGTTATCAACACGGTGCTCTAACCAACTGAGCTATAGACCCGTTTTAAACATCTTACTAAAGAACAACTTGTTGTGAATTCTTGCTAATCAGATAATATCGTTAAGGAGGTGATCCAGCCGCAGGTTCCCCTACGGCTACCTTGTTACGACTTCACCCCAGTCATCGACCCCACCGTGGTGATCGCCCTCTTGCGTTAGGCTAACCACTTCTGGTGAGATCAACTCCCATGGTGTGACGGGCGGTGTGTACAAGGCCCGGGAACGTATTCACCGCAGCATTCTGATCTGCGATTACTAGCGATTCCGACTTCATGGAGTCGAGTTGCAGACTCCAATCCGGACTACGATTGGCTTTTTGAGATTAGCATCACATCGCTGTGTAGCAACCCTTTGTACCAACCATTGTAGCACGTGTGTAGCCCTGGTCGTAAGGGCCATGATGACTTGACGTCGTCCCCGCCTTCCTCCAGTTTGTCACTGGCAGTATCCTTAGAGTTCCCGACTTAAATCGCTGGTAACTAAGGAAAAGGGTTGCGCTCGTTGCGGGACTTAACCCAACATCTCACGACACGAGCTGACGACAGCCATGCAGCACCTGTATCAGAGTTCCCGAAGGCACTAAGCTATCTCTAGCGAATTCTCTGTATGTCAAGACCAGGTAAGGTTCTTCGCGTTGCATCGAATTAAACCACATGCTCCACCGCTTGTGCGGGCCCCCGTCAATTCATTTGAGTTTTAACCTTGCGGCCGTACTCCCCAGGCGGTCTACTTATTGCGTTAACTGCGTCACTAAGTCTTCAAGAGACCCAACGACTGGTAGACATCGTTTACGGCGTGGACTACCAGGGTATCTAATCCTGTTTGCTACCCACGCTTTCGAACCTCAGTGTCAGTATGATGCCAGGAAGCTGCCTTCGCCATCGGTATTCCTCCAGATCTCTACGCATTTCACCGCTACACCTGGAATTCTACTTCCCTCTCACCTACTCTAGCCACCCAGTATCAGATGCAGTTCCCAAGTTAAGCCCGGGGATTTCACATCTGACTTAAGCAGCCACCTACGCTCGCTTTACGCCCAGTAATTCCGATTAACGCTTGCACCCTCTGTATTACCGCGGCTGCTGGCACAGAGTTAGCCGGTGCTTATTCTGTGGGTAACGTCAGGGCTAGCTGGTATTAGCAACTAGCTTTTCCTCCCCACTTAAAGTGCTTTACAACCAAAAGGCCTTCTTCACACACGCGGCATGGCTGGATCAGGCTTTCGCCCATTGTCCAATATTCCCCACTGCTGCCTCCCGTAGGAGTCTGGGCCGTGTCTCAGTCCCAGTGTGGCTGATCATCCTCTCAGACCAGCTACAGATCGTCGCCTTGGTAGGCCTTTACCCCACCAACTAGCTAATCCGACTTAGGCTCATCTAATAGCGAGAGCTAAAAGCCCCCTTTCTCTCGTAAGACGTATGCGGTATTAGCGTAAGTTTCCCTACGTTATCCCCCACTACTAGGCAGATTCCTAAGCATTACTCACCCGTTCGCCACTAATCTTCTCTAGCAAGCTAGAGCGTCATCGTTCGACTTGCATGTGTTAAGCCTGCCGCCAGCGTTCAATCTGAGCCATGATCAAACTCTTCAGTTTAATCTTTCTAAGTAACCCATTAAGTGGGTCAATCTTGGCTCATTTATTACTAGCAAATTTGCTCATCGTGTAAATGAATTAACTTTGAGTATTTTTGCTTGATAAATGATAATTTTTGTATTATCTTGTATTAGCAAAAATCCACACAAGTTGTTCTTTAGTTTGGATTTTAAATAGTGTCATTCGTTGTCGTCCAGCGAATGAGTGCGTATTATACGCTGTTTTTATTTGGTGTCAAGCTTTTTTTAAAAATTTTAAAGTTTTTTTTGAGATTTGTTAATTCTCGTCTCAAATTTTTTAACTTATTGAATTTAAATAAGTTTTTTATGACTTGCTGTGCTTGAGTGGTGGGTATTATACCTTGATTTTTTTGGTTGTAAAGAGGTTTTTTTAAGAATGTGGTAGAAAGTTTGTAGGTGGTTGGTTTTTATGGGGTTTTTTAAGGGGGGCAGCCCGGGTGTGGGCTGTTTTTTGTAGAATCAACATCGGCTTTTGACTGTCAGCCTTTAATTCTCTTAGTGCTGACGACTCGGCAATTTTTGTAAGCGATGCTTGAGTCTGAATCTTGTACCATCAAGCTAGACTTGTGGTAGTTGTTCAATGTCAAAGCATCGGTGCTGATGTTCCAGCTGTTCTCGTCGCCAAAATTGGTGTCTACATTATCCGATGCTGACAAGTTGATTGGCAAGAACCGAGTCTTACCGCCCAAACGAGCTTCGGCGAAAGTTGGCAGATTGTGCTTATTAAAGCCAAAATTGACCGTAACTCTGCCACCTGCGTTGCATTGGTAAGTTACTTGGCGAACTTTGGTTGCTGTCGCATCGGCTTGACGAGCGTCCATCGTTTGTGCGTGTGCAGTACCTGCAAAAGCCAAACCAAGGGCAAGAACTGGGGCGATTGTTTTTAGAGCTTTCATTATTGTTCCTTATAGTGACAATACACAGAATATGGAGCCTTACTGTTCCATGATGAAACTATAGGTCTAAAAAGCGAGGGTTTGTAGCACAATATGGTTAAAATTTATTGCTACCAAGCAATATTGGACCCCAAAAATCCCTTTTTTGCAAAAAATCATTACATTTTACGACGATGATTACAATTTCTTGGAAAATTTGCTATGCTTTGACTTTTTGCGATGGCAAATCATGATGAACGAGTTTCTACAACACGAATCCTTAGACTGGGCAAACATAGACAATCAGCCTTATTTCATCGGCATGATGAGCGGCACAAGCTTAGATGCTTTGGATGCGGTCTTGTGTCGATTCGATGATGAGCGTCCTGTGGTCATTGAAAGCCATAGCGTTCGTTTTCCTGACGACCTAAAAGCCGCCCTACTGGCTCTTACTGTACCTAATGGTGTGAGCGACTACATTCAGAAAAATTGTCTTGCTTTTGAAAGCGAGCTTGATGTATTTGGCTGGGCGAGTGTGTTTTATGGTGAGTTGGCGGCATCTGTGGTGCTGGAGCTGCTTCATAAGGCAAAAGTAGAGGCCGAGAGCGTCTGTGCGATTGGTTGTCATGGACAAACGGTGCGTCATCGCCCAAAATGGCATTTTAGCCTCCAATTGCTCGACCCAAATGTATTGACTGAACGCACCGGCATCGCTGTCGTCAGTGATTTTCGTCGCCGTGATATGGCGGTGGGTGGTCAAGGAGCACCACTTACTCCTGCATTTCACGAAGCAATTTTTAACAACTTTGACGAACACGGCGAAAAAGCCGTGCTAAATCTAGGCGGTATTGCCAACATTACTTTATTATCTAACGGCGAGCGTGCAACCATTGGCTTTGATACAGGTTGTGCCAATCTATTGCTTGATGGCTGGTGTAAACGCCATACTGGGAAAGATTTTGATAAAGATGGCAACTGGGCAAAAACTGGGCAAATTATCCCCGATTTACTTGGTCAGCTATTAACCCACCCATTTTTTGGGCAACCTTATCCAAAAAGCACAGGACGAGAAGAGTTTAACTTATCATGGCTTGACCAAGAACTAAGTATCTTTGACAAGACAAATCCTACTCCCTACACCGCCGCTGATGTTCAAGCCACGCTCATTGATTTGACTGCCGTCAGCGTTGCTCATGCACTACTACAAATCGCCAAGCACGGCAAGCTGGTCGTTTGTGGTGGCGGTGCGTTAAACGACTATCTCATAGAACGACTTGCCACTCATCTGCCTAATTGGCAGATTCATTTGAGTGATGACATGGGTGTTCCGCCCATGCTTGTTGAAAGTTTAGCCTTTGCTTGGCTAGCTCGCCAAACCATGCTCTTGCGTACTGGCAATTTGCCAAGTGTAACAGGTGCAAGTCAAAGTGTGGTGCTAGGTCAGGTGTGCTTTCCTTAAATAACTTATCGTTTCATAAAACAAAAACCGCATAACATAAATTGCGGTTTTTATTTTTAAGGCATGATGACAACTTTACCAATAAATAAGCCTATATTCACTGGATTAAACATGATTCTTAATGCAGTGAGCGTTGAACAAGCCATCATCTGATAATAAAGAGCATTCATCAAACTTATGGGCTATCTCAGTTTGTTAAATACAGTCAAAACAGCTCAAACAATCAGGGGTAAAAGCAAGTCAAGTACTCATTAGCAGATACCCATTAGCCCTATCAATTCAGCATCTTCTAAATAACTCAATAGCTTATTGTCTTGTTTTCGGATAAAGCACGGCACAGACCTACGATATTTTATGCAACCAAACAAATAACATCAATAAAACCCATTAGCATAAAAATACACTTGTAAACTTTTCATCACTAAAAAATCATGCTAAGATAAGGCAATTTGTAACAAAACATGAATGCACTCTTGGCACTTGATGCCAAGTCAATTTTTAATGGAATATCGCCATGACACAAAAAATCATTTACTCCCAGCGTCCAGACCATCAGCGTGTCGTCATCACTGGCATGGGGGCTATCACACCAGTGGGCAATGACCTTGACACCATTTGGCATAACCTTACTCATGGTATCAGTGGCATTACTAAGATTGATGCTTTTTTTGATGGCACACCTGTTGAAGAACTACGCTCACAAATTGCAGGAATGGTGAAAGACTTTGATGCCAAAGAGCATCTAAACCCCAAAGAAGTCCGCCGTTATGATGAGTTCATGTGCTATGCACAGGTTGCCTCTGCACAGGCACTGCATCATGCAGGTCTGATTGACAGCACCAAAGGCGATCGCCTACCCATCAATGTTGGTGGTGAGCGTTTTGGCGTCGTGATGGGTTCTGGAATCGGTGGAATTGGCACCATTGAAAGCAGCCGAGACACCTTAAAAACACATGGAGTAAAAAAGGTCTCACCTTTTATCATTCCTGGTGCAATTGTTAATATGCCAGCAGGTCTGATTGCGATTCGCCACGGATTAAAAGGGGCAAACCTTGCCACCGCAACCGCCTGCACCACCTCAACACACGCCATCGGACTTGGAGCTCGTCTTATCGCTTATGGCGATCTGGATGCGGTACTGGTCGGTGGTAGCGAAAAAGCCTCTACACCTCTTGGCATGTCAGGCTTTGGAGCGATGCATGCCCTATCCACTCGCAATGACGAACCAACTAAAGCCAGTCGCCCTTTTGATAAGGACCGTGATGGCTTCGTTCTTGGTGATGGTGCTGGTGCGTTGGTACTTGAAAGTCTAGCTCACGCTAAGGCTCGTGGAGCGACCATCTTGGCAGAACTGATTGGCTTTGGCATGAGCGATGATGCAAGCCACATTACTTCCCCACCAGAGAATGGTGAAGGAGCACAGCGTGCCATGAAAAATACCCTAAATGATGCAGGTATTGATGCTAACCAAGTTGGATATGTTAATGCCCATGGCACCAGCACGCCTGCTGGCGATGTCGCTGAAAGTGCCGCCATTCAAGCCGTCTTTGGCGATGACATCTTGGTAAGCTCTACCAAATCCATGACAGGGCATCTGCTCGGTGCAGCAGGGGCGGTTGAAGCAATCTTTACGGTGCTTGCCCTACAAAACCAAACCTTGCCACCCACCATCAACTTAGATAATCCTGATGAACGCTGTACACTAGACTACATCGCTCATACAGCCAGACAAGTAAACAATCTCAACTACGCCATTAGCAACAGCTTTGGTTTTGGTGGTACAAATGGCAGTCTGGTCTTTGCCCGCTGGCAAAACTGATGACATTATTCAAAAAAGCCTATCCCACTGGCTATTGACCTAAATGAAAATGCACATCGGATGTGATGTGCATTTTATTTTTAATACTCTCTTGAGCGTTTATTGGTCCTTCTATGTGTGTTTGGCATTCCACCAAAAAACCATACACCCCATGACACCATCAATGTTCCACATGAAACATCAAAGTTGCCACTCAACAAAGTTGGATAGTAGTTTTAGACCTGCATCATGGCTTTTTTCTGGGTGAAATTGCGTGACAAACAAATTGTCTTTAATGACACTGGCACAAAATACCTTGCCATAATCACAAGTCGCCACGATGATATCCTTATTTCTCTCATCATCAAAATTAGGCTCGCAGTAGTAGCTGTGTGTAAAATAAAAGTGCCTACCAGCACATCCTTGCCACAGCACATGGTCGGTATCGGCATTTACCACATTCCACCCCACATGCGGAATCTTAATAGCCTGCCCGTTATCTGTCCAGCTGGCATCAAATCGCTGTACACTGCCTGCAATAACGCTTAGGCATGGCACTTGCCCACCTTCTGTTGAGTAATCAAACATCGCCTGCATACCCACGCAGATTGCCATGACAGGTTTTTCATTTAATGCCTTTTTGACCGCCACATCCACACCAGCATCCATCATGTAACGCATCGCATCACCAATTGCCCCAACCCCTGGTAGTAGCACCTTGTCAGAGACATCAATCTTGGCAGGCTCATTAGTAATGATGACATCTGCACCCACCTTTTTTAGAGCATTGGCAACCGAATACAGATTGCCCACGCCATAGTCTAATAATGCAATTTTTGTCATAAAAAAGTACCTTATAATACATTTTTGGTTGATGGCAACGCACCATTGGCTCGCTCATCAATCTCGCACGCCATACGCAATGCTCGTGCCAATGCTTTAAACACACTTTCAATCTGGTGGTGGCTATTTTTACCTTTTAGGTTATCAATGTGCAAAGTAATGGCAGCATTATTCACCAATCCATAAAAAAATTCACTAAATAAATCCACATCGAGCTTGCCCACATAAGCACGGGTGAACGGTATGTCCATGTGCAAACTTGGGCGACCTGAAATGTCCACCACCACACGACTTAAACTTTCATCAAGTGGTGCATAAAAATGACCATAACGGCGAATGCCTTTTTTGTCACCCAAAGCAATTTTTAATGCCTGACCCAAAGCAATACCAATATCTTCTACACTATGATGATCGTCAATGTGAGTATCGCCCACACATTTAATTTCTAAGTCAAACAGACCATGTCTGGTAATCTGCTCTAGCATATGATCCAAAAATGGCACACCCGTATCAAGTTTACTAATGCCTGTACCGTCAATGTTGATGGCCACAAAAATCTGCGTCTCGGCGGTATTTCTGGTAATCTGGGCGGTGCGTGGTGTTGTCATCATTATTCCTGATAAAGATATTTTTGGCTAAAAGACCGGTGAATGATACAAACTGATCATTTTACACAAAAATAAGCGACTTTTGGGGAAATTATCATCAATATAACAATAAATTTTGCCAATCATTGGGCTTTGCATTATAATGGGACGATTTAATAAAAAATGAGCAGTTATTATGGCATTATTACCGATTTTAAATTACCCTGACCCACGCCTGCGTACGGTCGCCAAAGAAGTGGATAACATTGATGATGACATCAAGACCTTAATTCAGGATATGTTTGATACCATGTATGATGCACGAGGTATCGGACTTGCTGCCACGCAAGTGGACAGACATATACAAGTAGTGGTGATGGACCTTGCCAAAGAAGATGAAGAGCCACAACCAAAAGTATATATCAATCCTAAAGTTACCCCTTTGACCGATGAGCTTGTTCCTTATCAAGAGGGTTGTCTGTCCATTCCTGAGGTGTACGATACGGTAGAACGCCCTGCTCGAGTGCGAATCGAAGCACTGGACGAAAACGGGCAGGGATTTAGCGTTGAAGCAGACGGTTTGTTAGCGGTGTGCATTCAGCATGAGCTTGACCACTTAAAAGGCATTGTTTTTGTGGACTATTTATCTCGCCTAAAACAAGACCGAGCACGAGAAAAAGTACGCAAAGTCATTACAAAAAAAGGCTAAGCTTACCACTCATAAAAAACACAGTCAAAAACGACTGTGTTTTTTATGGTTATGAAAAATCAGGCACGCTCGCCCCGCCTAAGCCATAACTGCTAAACTTAGCAATGACAGCCTGTTCTACGGTTTGTTTTTCAATCATCAAACAAAAATCTTGCCCTGTGGTTTCGCTTTTTAGGCGGATAAACGGATGGTGTTTGGGCTGGGCTTTGTGGGTTTGGCAATGGGTCAAAGCCGTATCAAAATCAATACCCTTAAATTCGGCAAATTCTTGGGCGACTTTTTCCATGTTTTTGGCATGGTAGCGTTTAAAAATGGCGTGGCCATGGTTTTCAGGAACAGCTTTAATCGATTTAAAATGCAAAAAATCTTCCCAATTTTTTACATAATCATTCAAGCGATTTTGCAAATCCGCCATAAAAACCCCTAAAAGCTCTTCGTCATCAGCAAAAATCCGCAATTTATCACCCAAACTGGCAAAAGTTCTACCGTCTTTTTGTATAAAACGGTAATTGGGAAAGCTGACACCAATATTGTGAGTATTCATTTTTTGCATTGCTACCAATGAAAAATGCACTTGTAAATACAAAGCTGCCCACAATTCGTATAATGATTTTTCACCATCAATCAGCGTGATTTCAAGATAATAATTCATTATTTCTCCCGAATGTCTGTTACATACGCCAAGCCCTTCTTGCCCAAATAAAATGACGATACGCCTGCATTATCAATCATTTGTTTCAGCTCAATGGCTTTTTGTGGTTCAATATTTAAAATGATTTCCAGTTGCCCGCTTACCTTTTTTAAAGTGTGGTTGATTTTACCTTCACCTTTGATAAACTCTTCACGCACATAGGGATTACCATAAATTATTTTTTTCGCCCCTGTTGTGTATTTGTCCATAAAATCTTTGGGCGTAAAACCATTATTAGAAATGCCACTAATCCCACCCATTCTAGACTTGGCGGTAGTCATGTCAAAACGCTTTGCCAATCGCTGCATCTGCAAATACAATGCCGAACAATACATTGGTAAAATCAGTTGCAAGCCTTTAGTATTCAATGGCTTGTATTTATCAAATAAACTTGCTAATTTGTCTGACGCTCGTTTAATGACATCTATACAGTCCACTGGTTTGGATTTTCCAATGGTTTCAAGGCGATTTAAAATAGCAATAGGGTCAAGTGAAATTGGATTATCAATCTTAAAATCAGTAATTGCTTTATCATTGATAATAAAATCACATAATTCATCAATATTTAACGACAATACATTCCAAAATTCATAAGAATAATCTGACAAAAATATCGGGTCATTAACTTTAATCATACCTGTAAAGGCATTTTGGTCAGTACTGCCTTTCATATTGCGAATATAAGCAATTTCGTGATTGATAATGTTGGGATTATCTTTAAAATCAATAAAATCTTCCAAATCCGCAAAATAATAATCTTGGCTTTGCCGTGCTTGATACAATTTTCTTTGGTCGCCAATCAAACGACTTAAAATCCCCAACACCGTATTTTTACTAACTTCTCTAGGCAAAAAGTTTTCAGGCCTTTTCAATTCGGTCATTGAGCCAATAAAATTACGCCCCTTTCTGGGTAACGGCTCATCATTAGAGCCGTCCAAAAAAGAATTTCGCCAAGAGGCTTCATATTCAATGATAATTCGCATTATTCATCCCCCAATATCATTTGGCTTCAAAATAAACTGCATAATGACCTGATTGTTCTGGTTTGACTTCATTAGGACTGCGTTTAATTCGCATCATTTTATTGCTGTCATTATAATCCACTTCAATATTATCTACATACATATAGCCTTTGGCTTGACGAATTGCCAAATCACGAATCAGATTTAAAGTGGTATCAATCAAAATATCAATCGCCACATCGTCCAATAAAATACCCACTTCGCCTTGTTCATAAATCGTGCCTTTACGCACATAATTAGCGTGGAATGTGGCTTTTGGCGTGCGAGTATTATCCAAAGATTGAATAAAATCTTGGATTTGTTTGGCAATTTGTTCGCCTTGGTTGTCTTTAATAATCATGGCACAACGGTCAAATTTATTATCCAGTGAAATAAATTGTAATTGCTCAATGCTAATAGAACCATAAGCGATATATTCAGTATCACCAAAAGTGGTTTTGGAGAAAAACGATGAACTGTCTCTCTCGCCAGCTTGTCCAAATTGCTCAAAATTACCATTACCCAAAATATCCACAAAATCTTCCAACAATAATGGGCTGGTGCGTTTGCATTGGCTGGCCGGCACAACATAACCACGAATTAATCCTGTTAACGATGCCAATACTTTATCCAAGCCTTTGTCATTGGCAAAGTGCAAATCATAGGCTTGTTCACGGAATAAATGATGACGAATACAATTTTGGCTAATATATAAAGGCGTTTGTTTAAAATCAATATCGGTCGCTTCTTTTTTGTATTTGTAGCCTGTTTCATCTTTAATTTTGCCCGTTAAATTGCTATAACCACGCAATTTAGGCAAAGTGTGATTATCCACGGTACGCCCTTCACTGCTTAATGTAGTCGGACCATTCCAATTGACCACACCGTGTCCAAACGCTTGAATTTTAAAATCAACGCTTTTAATACCAGCAATTTTTTGCATTATTTGCTCCATTGATAAATAATAACGATTGAAAAAGGCAAAAGCCTTACCAAAGGTTGTATGGTAACACTCTGCCTTTCAAAAATCAATCCTTGATAGTGGTATTTTAGAAAAATATTTCAAAAGGTGCTAAAATACACGCAACTACCGCATAGGTAGCTTAGTAATTGATAGTGGTATTTTATGTTTCTTACACCGCATAGGTGGTTTCTTTCATTCTGCTTCATCCACCCCACCATCTTCGGATTGTGGGGTTCTCAATAACTGAATAGGCATTGTTCCCACAGGTTGCTTGGTTGATCTAACATAATACATCGCAAACTCATGGCGTTCTCGCTCTCCGCCAATCGGTTCTAAATCACTGGGCGTATAACTTAAATAAATTGGGTATTGGGGCGAACGAGCCAATTTTAATAATTCCCAATCAAATTTACTTGCCTTAATGCGATTATCGCCCAATTTGGTATTCATAATATTGTGATGTTTTTTGTGCATAAATGCCAATAGGTTTTTATTGCTGTCTCGCATTTCAAAACGCCCACCTTGAATGCGATTGATGCTTTCAGTCAGCCCAACCACAATTTCGCTATGGTCGGTATCTTCATCATAAGCATATTCATCAATAAATGTTGGTGTTAATTGATTGTCCACTTCACACACCGCCATTTGCACAAAACAATTATCGCCACGCAATGAAGTTTTAGACATTTTCATCACACCGTCTTTTGATTTTTTGTTTGCAGGCGTACTGATTGGGTCGGTAACTTTATCATTGATAAGTTTCACACTTTCTTTTAAAGCACCGAGTACATCGTTTTGAATTTTTTCTTGGCATTGTGCATTTTGATAAAAATTATCATAAACTTGATACAATTCATTGATGTAAACGGTATCTGTGTCTTTATCTTTTAAATAATTTTGTAAAAAATTCAGCCAAGCCACACTGCTGTACCAGCCATTCATATTGGCTAAAAATTTGGCGGTTTTACTGGTTTGTTTACCGCTTATGGCAGAATTTGGGTAAATAGTAATATAATCATTTACTTGTCCATTTAAATTAAAACGGTCAAGTCGCCCCATTCGCTGTAACCAATTTTCGGCGGTCGTCATTTCAGTCAGCATTTTTTCACAGCTAATATTTAATGACGCTTGTACAATCGGTCCACTACGCAAAATGTCATAATCGCCATTGCCATTTTGTTTAAAACATTCAAAAACTTGATAAAATAAATCCGCCTTATCTTGGCGAGTATATTTGGAATGCAATAAAATGGCATTTTCATCATTTTGATGTACTAAAAAACCGATTTGAGCATTTTGGGCGGTATTGCTAATCACAAAGGTTTTTTTCTGACTGTCCTGTTTTTGATGCACCAATGGATTATTTTCACAAGTTTCGTCATAAGATTGCAAAGAAATACGATATTGAGCAGTATTAAAACTGTCTATTTTGACAATGTCGTTATTATCCAATTTCAATACATTTTGAATGAAATAATAATGCGGTGTTGCCGAAACCAGCAATGTATTGGCATGCTGTTTTTGATGTTTTTTCATCTCAATCAGTTCAGCAAATAATAAGTTTAGGGCAGGCTGAACAATTAATTCGTGAAACTCATCAAACACAATATGTGATTGCATAAATTTTAATAAGCCCGTAATTTTTTGATGAGAAATAATGTGATTTACCATTTGGTCAATGGTGGTAATCACAATATCCCCAGAAAAATAATCATTTGGGTTGGTATCAGATGCATCATCAAATGTTTGATGATTTGTTATAATCTTTTTGTATTCGCCCGTAAAAATTTCAATACTGGCATTTGGTAAATAATCTTTTCCTGTTAAATCTTGCAAAATCCCCAAACATACTTGCACTCTTGGACAAACCCAAATGATTTGTTTGGCGTCTGTTTTAAACGCCCATTCTAGGGCGATTTTGGTTTTACCACAGCCAGCAGGTCCTTGCAATACGGCGATATAATTTTTGTCAAAGCCTGTATATTCGCCAACCGACTTTAATTGGTCAGCACAGATTGTTTGTGCTTTATTTCTTTCGCTATTGGGGTGGTTTTTATTAAACTGATTTAAACAATGTTCAATATGTGATGATAATAAATTGCCATGATTTAATTCATTATCTAGGGCGTGAATTAAGGATTTTTCCGCCAAATATTCTGCCAAATCATCAGGCGACATTTTAGAGACCATTCTATCGGCACTAATTACCGCCATACGCACCAAATTATGTAGGGCATTATCTTGAATATTAACGGTAAATTCATCAATTTTATCGGCTAAATTATCATATTCTCTATAATCTGGTAGGTCATTGTCACTTAATTCATAATCATCATTGAATTTTGGTAGGGCAATAGGATAATCAAAATGTTCAATATAAGATTGAATGTCTTTAAAAACAGCAGAAATTTGATTCTTTAATGGGGCTAATTTTACATATTCTTGCCATTTTTTATCAATACCACGAGCGGTTTCAAAATATTTTTCATCTTCTTTTTTACGATAAGGACGAGTGTGATGCCAATAAATGGCATGAAAGATTTGTTTTAATTGACTTTTATTTAATGATTTTTCATCTCTTAATAAAGAATTTGCCAACAACCAAGATATTTCGTGATGACGGGGATATTTTTCAAAACTAAATTTAGAAAACCCTTTATCATTACTGCTAATATGTACACCATCATCAGGCAATATGATATTATCCAACTCATCATCGCTATTGGGACTATATTTTTTTGTTACCCATTCTTGAAATTTGGGGTCAAGTTTGCCAATATCGTGCAATATCCCTGCGATAAATGCTGATTTTGATAAATTAGGGTTGTCTATATTTAATTTTTCAATAATATGATATGCCAAATAGCCCACCGCAAATAAATGCTGGCTTAATGGTTGTCCGTGTGTATTGGCTAAAATACCTTTGGTTTCAATTGGTAAATCCATAAAAACTGCCTTTTCTGTATAATTAACGGGTACAAACCCTTGTTCATTAAATTTGTCTTTATTGCCCACCATCCAAACCAGTTCCGTGCGATTTCGAGTGGCAATGCGATGGCAACTCACTGCCGTATTTTTGCTTGCCGATTGGCGAAGTAGCTTTTTGACCATCGCCAAACCTTCTTCGGTGATGGCAGTTTGCCACGCATTACCGCCAATGCGGTTGGCATAAGCATCCAATACTTTGCGAGTACGATTTAAGGCTTTTTTCTGGCACTCTGAAATAAAGATAACATTCATTGCCCCTCTCTTTTTGAAAAATCCTTTGTTAATGCCATTTCCTTAACCGTATCAAACATAAAATCAAGTGCATGATAATCGGTAAAATAGTTTAATACTTCTTGGCGGAACTCTTGTTCACTGGCATTGTCTTTTGCACAAATAAAAGCAAGTGGCAACACAATCGCATCTTTAATTAAATCAGCAATATCAAACACCAATGCCCCACGCCTTGTTTTACCATGCATCACCGCAAAGCCGTGCGGAATGCCAAGCACCCAAGTGGTGGTTGCCCCCAAACCATAGGCTAAATAATTGCCATGATTTAAAAACCGGTTGGCTTTATCAATGCCATCAACATCACGATGAAATCCTGCATTGCGGGTGCTTTGGGCGGCGATTTTATAAAGCTCTTTGGTCATTCGTCCTTCTAATGCAAGCAAATCATGATTACTGTCTTGTAATACAATCTCTTTTTGATATTGATCAAGCAGTTTGGCAACAAACTCATCCTTAATATCAAAACCATAAGATTTAAAGTCTTTATCTTTTTGCCAAACTTTTTGCAAAAAACAAAGTCGTGCTAATTGTAATTGTTTGGCGATGATTAAGCGTTTGTCATCATCAAACCACCACGACAACCAGCCTTGTACATATTCTGTTGGTCGGTATTCAGATTGCGGTGTGAGCCATTCTATTTCGCAGCCAGTAAAAAGAGGCGTGCTACCACCCCCACAAAATCCCACCAACACCCCTGCACTTGCCAATAGTCGCATCGCCGCTTGAGTTATGGAAGTACCTGTACCCAATAAAATACAGGTGGTGTTAGCGATTGGAATATTGTAATAAAGATTCTCGTTTTGACCTTCTGTCAGATACAATACCCGTCCGTCCTTTTGCATCACACGGCAATATTGCAGATAATAAATATTAGCTCGTTTGGAATGCAGAATGGCTTTTAGGTCAGTAGGTTTAAGGATGTCCATTATCCGCAACTCAATGTAAAGTTTTTTAAATTCAACCACAATGATTGGTCATTGTCAAGAAGGTTTGAATTATGAGCAAAGCTATTTTATAATCAAGTGTAAAAAGATGGTGATTTTCACCCTTTATTTTTAGCACTATTTAAAAACTTAATAAAATCAATAAGTTATAATTAGGGAAAAAATCATTGGTTTTTTGGCAAAAAATTTGCTAACTACCTTGAATTTTATTGGTTTTTTATCTAAAATATCTAGTCTTACACCGCATAGGTGGCTTAGAAAATTTTTTCGTGGCATTCGTGGCATCGTTGACAGTCTTACACCGCATAGGTGGCTTAGAAAAATCCTAGCACCAGCCCAACCAATACCCCAAAGTCTTACACCGCATAGGTGGCTTAGAAAGCACGTGAAATTCGTTTTTGCCGATTCTTGGTGTCTTACACCGCATAGGTGGCTTAGAAAGCTTGCCACCGATTTAGTCATAATATCGCCAAGTCTTACACCGCATAGGTGGCTTAGAAATTGTCGTCTGTACCACCTTGTGCCACATTGACGTCTTACACCGCATAGGTGGCTTAGAAAGTGATTTTCGCAACATTGGCGTCGTTCTTCTAGTCTTACACCGCATAGGTGGCTTAGAAAATCTATCAAATCACATTCGCCTGTGATGTAGTGTCTTACACCGCATAGGTGGCTTAGAAAGCGATTCCACGCCGTTTTTGCCATTTTGCCATGTCTTACACCGCATAGGTGGCTTAGAAAAAGCGGTCTATCAATTCATTTTTGACTATTGCGTCTTACACCGCATAGGTGGCTTAGAAATTTATCGGAAGATAACGACGGCGACTTGTACAGTCTTACACCGCATAGGTGGCTTAGAAAAAGCGACCACATATCCGTCGTGGGCATTGGCAGTCTTACACCGCATAGGTGGCTTAGAAATCCTTTGGCTTTTTGGTTTTTGGGGTTTTATTGTCTTACACCGCATAGGTGGCTTAGAAATATCACGATATCATTGCAAACGTCAGCGATGTGTCTTACACCGCATAGGTGGCTTAGAAAAACAGGGTTTGAGCTGGGATTACCACTCGGATGTCTTACACCGCATAGGTGGCTTAGAAAAGAACGAATCAGACATCAGCCTACTGACCCGAGTCTTACACCGCATAGGTGGCTTAGAAAATTACTAGCTCCTATTTATCGCAATATCCAATGTCTTACACCGCATAGGTGGCTTAGAAATGAGCCTGTCGCCCCAATTAAGCATAAATTTTGTCTTACACCGCATAGGTGGCTTAGAAACACCAGTTTCATTGTTAATCACAATAGGCGTAGTCTTACACCGCATAGGTGGCTTAGAAAATGACGCTTTGATTAGCTGAATTGAACTCGTCCGTCTTACACCGCATAGGTGGCTTAGAAAGTAATTAGGCTGTGTCAGCTGTTCACGGCTTAGTCTTACACCGCATAGGTGGCTTAGAAAATTAAGGAAATACCGCAATCCAGCCAACTGCAGTCTTACACCGCATAGGTGGCTTAGAAAACCCTTGTTGTCCATTAAAGCGACAATTTTAAGTCTTACACCGCATAGGTGGCTTAGAAACATAAGAAAAGCAAGACTGCAAAAAGGTAAAAGTCTTACACCGCATAGGTGGCTTAGAAAATTAAGGAAATACCGCAATCCAGCCAACTGCAGTCTTACACCGCATAGGTGGCTTAGAAAACCCTTGTTGTCCATTAAAGCGACAATTTTAAGTCTTACACCGCATAGGTGGCTTAGAAACATAAGAAAAGCAAGACTGCAAAAAGGTAAAAGTCTTACACCGCATAGGTGGCTTAGAAAAAGAAAGTCCTGATGGTACACAGAAGCTAGAAGTCTTACGCCGTATAGATGGCTTAGACAAATCTTAACAGTTTAAGTAAATTCCAAGCTATGTTTTTAGATCATATGTTTCATGTGGAACATATGATCTTTATATTTTAATTTTTGATGAATTGGCATAAAATATGACACCAAACCCCAACAAAGCAAGCAACCAGCAGGCAGGCAATGAAATTTTCAAGCTTCGGTAAGAAATTCACCAAAAATAGCGGTATTTTACAGCTGATGGACGATCTGGGCAAAGCCCTAGCAAGCGACAAA
This sequence comes from Moraxella haemolytica, assembly GCF_030177935.1. Taxonomy (NCBI): domain Bacteria; kingdom Pseudomonadati; phylum Pseudomonadota; class Gammaproteobacteria; order Moraxellales; family Moraxellaceae; genus Moraxella; species Moraxella haemolytica. Next base: position 14,839 of record NZ_CP089974.1, on the reverse strand, counting down.
CCCATCAATATGCTCGGTGGTGGTAATCCAGCAGTAATCAGGTCGGTTAATACTGTCTTTCAAGACACTCTTATTAAGATAGCAAATGACCGACACGCCTTAGAGAGCATGGCAAATTACTCCACCCCGCAAGGTGATGCCAAATTCATCGCCACTTTGGTAGATTTTTTTAATCGTCATTACGGTTGGGGACTGACAGCGGATAACATCGTCTTAACCAACGGCTCACAAAATGGATTTTTTTATCTATTTAATTTATTTGCTGGGCATTTTGATGATGGTGAAAAGGCAATTTTGTTGCCTTTGGCGTCTGAGTATGTTGGCTATGCGGAAGCCCATATTGATGACACACATTTTTTATCCATACCGCCCATCATCGAAGAGATCAATCACGATGGCGAAGAAGGATTTTTTAAATATCGAGTGGATTTTGACAAACTTGAAAATCTACCAGAACTTACAAATGGCAAAATCGGAGCAATCTGTTGCTCTCGCCCCACCAACCCTACAGGCAATGTGCTGACCGATAAGGAAATGGCAAGATTAGACCGACTTGCAAAAAAATACAACATTCCACTGATCATTGATAATGCCTATGGTGCTCCCTTTCCCAACATCATCCACACCCAAGCAACACTCAACTGGGATACACAGACGATCTTATGTTTTAGCCTATCAAAAATCGGACTGCCTGGCACCAGAACAGGTATTATGTAGCAAATAGCGATGTGGTGCGTGCCGTGAGTGCGATGAATGCCATCGTCAATCTCTCGCCTGTGCGTTTTGGAGCAACGATTGCGACGCCATTATTCGCCGATGATAGCATCATACGCCTATCTAATGAGCATATTCGTCCATTTTATGCCAAGCAAGCCCAATTTGCCATCAAACTCTTAAAAGAGCAGTTTTGTGATTTACCGGTTAAAATTCATAAACCTGAAGGGGCGATTTTCCTGTGGGTATGGTTTGAAAATTTCCCAATTTCTACAACCAAATTGTACGAAATTTTAAAAGAAAAAGGCACGTTCATCATTCCAAGCGAGCATTTTTTCTTAGGCATTGATACCGATAATTATCCGCACGCACATGAATGTATCCGCCTATCTATCGCCCAAGATGATGACACCCTAATCAAAGGCATTGCTACTATTGGTGAAGTGGTAAGAAAAATTTATCAACAAGGCTAAGCACCACCCACACCCTTGACCAACCCAATAAAAACCCCTTGAAGCATTAAAATACATCAATGATTCAAGGGGTTTAGTTTAGCTAGGCAATTAAATCGCGGCAATGACCATGATTTCAATCAACCAATTTGGATTGACTAGCTTGGCCTCAACGGTTGCACGAGCAGGCGGTGTAACACCATCTATCCACTCATTCCATGCTGTATTAAAAGCATCAAAGTTGGCAAGGTCGGTAATAAACACCTGTGCTGATAGCATTTTTGATTTGTCTGAACCTGCCTTAGCCAGAGCAGCATCAATGTTGGCAAACACCTCTTTGGATTGACCTGTAATATCTAGGCTGTCATCATTGGGTACTTGCCCTGCCAAATAAACCACGCCACCATGAATGGCAATTTCACTTAAAGTGGCATTACTGTCTAGTTTGGTGATGGTTGTCATCATTCTCTCCTAATAAAATAACCAAATTTTCTCAATACCGTGCCAGCGACAACCCATCAAGGCTAATCTCAGGCATCTGCCCTGTGATGATATCGCCAATAAGTTTGCCTGAACCACACGCCATCGTCCAGCCAAGCGTACCATGTCCTGTATTGATGAATAAATTATCAAACTTAGTACCACCGATGATGGGTGTGCCATCTGGAGTCATTGGACGAAGCCCTGTCCAAAAAGTCGCATTTGACAAATCACCTCCTGTAAATAAATCACTCACCACCATCTCAAGCGTAGCACGGCGAGCAGGATTTAGCATCAGGTTAAATCCGCTTAATTCTGCCATGCCACCCACACGAATGCGGTCATCAAAGCGAGTAATGGCAATCTTATAAGTTTCATCAAGTACAGTTGATACAGGGGCGTTGTCAGCATCAATGATAGGTATGGTCAGCGAGTAACCTTTTACAGGATAAATAGGTAAATCCAAACCCAAAGTTTGTCCCATTTCTCGTGAATAGCTACCCATCGCCAGTACATAACCATCAGCGGTTAACATACCTTCATCCGTCAATACGCCTGTGATGCGATTGCCGTTGTGATGAATGGCGTGAATGTTGTTATTCAACAAGAATTTTACACCCAGTCCTTTGGCAATGTCCACTAGGCGTTTTGTGAATAAATTACAATCACCTGTCTCATCATGGGGTAGTCTTAGACCCCCAACCAGTTTATCTTTGGCATGAATCAAGGCAGGCTCAGCTTTTACTAGGTCGTCTTTGTTGAGTAGCTCATAAGCCACCCCACATTCTTTTAAAACCTCAATATCACGCCCAACAACATCCAACTGTGCCTGCTTACGAAACAGCTGTAGCGTACCTTTGGTGCGGTGTTCGTACTGAATGCCTGTCTCATCTCTTAATGTTCGCAAGCAATCACGGCTATATTCTGCAACACGCATCATTCGCTCTTTGTTGATGGCATAACAAGACTCATTGCAGTTAGCAAACATTTGCATTGCCCAACTTGCCTGCCACCATGAGCCATCAGGTCTGATGGAAAATGGTGCGTGTTTTTGCACAAGCCATTTGGCGGCCTTGATAGGAATACCAGGGGCTGCCCAAGGGGTTGAATAACCAGGGGATATTTGTCCTGCGTTACCAAAGCTCGTCTCTTCAGCAACATCATGCTGACGGTCTATGACAGTGACCTCTACGCCCATTTTAGCAAGATAATAAGCGGATGTTACACCGATCACACCGCCGCCCAAGATAAGTATCTTCATAACAGTCCTTATATATGAACAATAATAAAACAAGGGGCAAAATAAAATAGCTTGCCAATAGCAAGCCTTACAGATATTCTATATCATACCCACAGCGAAAACAAGACATTTGCAAAAAATCAATCCAAACAAACCCAAGCCTAATCGCCCTAATCGCAAAGAGTGATTATATCATTTAAATTCAAAGATATATCAATCCACCCATTAGCACCGATTTGACAAATTTTTCAAGGTCGTCTGATTAGAACTCATCGCCTAATTTGACAATCTTCATACTTATGTTATAGTATCTTTTGTTATAATATTTCTTAATCCACACTAAAAAGCAAGACCGCCAAGAGCTGTTTTGTTATCCATTTTAAAGGTTATCTAATGAAAACTTATCACGCCATACTGACAATTTCTACACTCATCGCTTTAACCGCTTGTAGTCAGCCTAAACAAGAAGCAACATCTGACGCACCCGTTGCCACAGACACCGCCCAACACACCGAAACGGACAGCCATGCACATCATCATGCCGATAACGCACCTGCACATGCTGTAGAATACATGGAAGCCATGCAGGTCATGCACGATAAAATGACCGCCGCCATGAAGCACGCCCACCCTGATACAGCATTTGTGGCAGGCATGATTCCCCATCACGAAGGTGCAGTTGCCATGGCTCAAATCCAACTAAAATATGGCAAAGATGGTGAGCTTCGAAAATTGGCTCAAGCCATCATTGACGGTCAGCAAGCAGAGATTGACATCATGCAATCATGGCTAAAAGACAATGCGTCATTAACCAGTGATGACAGCTCGCACATTCAAGATTATGAACAATTATCAGGTCATGACGAGATGATGAATGGCATCATGGATGAAAATCCTGACATCGCTTTTGCTAAAGGCATGATTCCCCATCATCAAAGTGCCATTGAAATGGCAGACATCGAACTAAAATATGGCAAAGATGCTAATATCAAAGCACTGGCAACTCAAATCAAAAACGCCCAAACGCCAGAAATCAAACAAATGCAAGATTGGTTAGCCAACACAAAATAAGCTTTGATACTGGGTAATACACCCATCAAAAATATAGACCTTTTCATAAAACCACACTCTTTGGGTGTGGTTTTTGTCCAACTTAAAGCACAAAACCGCCAATCAAAATCTGCTATAATAAAACCAATTTTTATAATAAACAGCCAAATCATGTCTTTATTTTCTTATTTTGAACGCAAAATCAATCCATATCCAGACAACGACATGCCCATCATGACCAAAGGTCAGCTCTTTTCATTCCTGTGGGCGTGTAGCGAAGGGGCGAGATTTTGGATTTTTATTCGCATGATACTATCAATTCTGCTTGGGGTATTTGGCTCGTTGCTATTTGCTTGGGCAGGTGATGTGGTGGATTGGCTGACTGTTTATACACCCACAACCCTTTGGCAGGAAAAAGGGCAGACCATCATCATGATACTGGGTCTGTGCATACTGTCAATCATTGGCGAATTTATCGGTAATCTGGTGCGTTTTCAAGTACTACAAGGCGTATTTCCCATGCGACTGCGTTGGTGGTTTCATAAGCACATGCTAGGACAATCCATGCAGTTTTATCAAGACGAATTCTCCGGACGAGTCTCTGCCAAGGTCATGCAGACTGCCTTGAGCGTGCGTGATACCATCATGACGATGGCAGAGATGGTGTCATTCGTCTTGGCATATTTGATTACCAGTGGCGTGATTTTGTTAGGGTTGGATATTTGGTTATTTGCCCCATTTGTCCTATGGCTGATTGTTGTAACAACAATGCTAAAGTTCTTTTTGCCACGCCTAAGACAAACCGCCAGCAACCAAGCAGATGCTCGTGCCTTAATGACAGGGCGTGTAACCGATGCTTATGCCAATATCAGTGCGGTCAAGCTATTTAGCCATTCCAACCGTGAACTTCGCCATGCCAAATCCGCCATGCAAGAGTTTATGGTAACAGTACACGCTCAAATGCGATGGGTATCCATGCTTAGTACCACCAGTGAAACAGTCTCATTATTCATGATTGTCGGTAGCACCGCCATTGGTGTATATCTATGGATGATGGGCGAGGTAACAGTCGGAGCGATTGCAGTTGCATCTGGCATCGCCCTACGCCTAAAAGCAATGATTCAGTGGATCATGTGGGAGGTAGCAAGCCTATTTGAACATATCGGTACAGTACAAGATGGCATGAGTACACTAACCACCATCCACGCCATTACTGACAGGGCAGATGCTCATGAACTTAGCGTTACTCGTGGTGAGATTGTTTTTGACAATGTGTCGTTTAATTATGGCAAAGATGACAACCAAAGCCAGTTGCTCAAGCAGTTTCATTTAAGCATTAAAGCAGGCGAGAAAGTCGGCTTGGTCGGCAGAAGCGGTGCAGGAAAATCCACCTTGGTTAACCTACTACTTCGTTTTTATGACATCAATAGTGGTGGCATCTATATTGATGGTCAAGACATCAGCCATGTTACCCAAACTTCCCTACGCAAGAACATTGGCATGGTAACCCAAGATACCGCCCTATTGCACCGCAGCATCCGTGAAAACATCGCCTATGGCAAACCCGATGCCACCGATGAAGACATCATCGCCGCTGCCAAAGCTGCACACGCATGGGACTTTATCCAAACCCTACAAGATAAATACGGCAACACAGGGCTAGATACCCAAGTGGGCGAGCGTGGCGTAAAACTCTCTGGTGGTCAGCGTCAGCGTATCGCCATCGCTCGTGTAATGCTCAAAAATGCCCCAATTCTTCTTTTGGACGAGGCGACATCCGCCCTAGATAGTGAGGTTGAATATGCCATCACCCAAAGCCTAGATGACATGATGGTGGGCAAAACCGTTGTCGCCATCGCTCATCGTCTATCCACCATTGCAAGTCTTGACAAGCTGGTGGTGATGGACAAAGGACAAATCATTGAGATGGGCAGCCATGATGAACTCATCGCCAAAAACGGCGTCTATGCCAGTCTTTGGGCAAGGCAATCTGGTGGGTTTTTAGGTGAGATGGAATAAACCCAACCATTTTAACCACCAAAAACAAAACCCCAAATCATATACGATTTAGGGTTTTGTTTTTGGTGCAAACAGCCAGTCTTCTTGACAGAATCCATCTTTTTGATATAATAGATAATGATTTGCATTTAATAGGAATTATCATGACACTCAAAAAAGGCATCATCACAGCATATTTATTGGCAGGATTAACATTTGGCACTTATGCCATTGCCCAGACCCCTAGCGATACATCATTAGACCAATTGATGCAAGTTACTCATGCCGAGCAAGTTTTAAAAGATAGCATGAAGCTTGGTTTTACCAGCTCATTGACCCAATCAGCTTTACTCGGACCTGGCTTTCGACACCTGCCTGATGACAAAAAAGCACAGCTTGAAATTCTATTCAACGAATTTGGCGAAACCGTATGGCAAGACATTGATGACACCATCGAACTTTTTGAAAAGACCAAACAAATTTATCTACAGGTCGCCAAAAAGCACCACACCCAACAAGAAGTTGATGCGATGATTAATTTTTATCAATCCCCCATCGGTCAGGATATTGTCGTTAAAGAAAATATGATAATGAATGAGGTAAGCAACAAAGCGATTGACATTATCAGTAAAGATGCGAAGTTTTTACAAAAGGTTGAAGAAGCAACAAAAAAACACTTACCGGCATTTGAAGACAAAGTAAAAGAACTTCTTAAATAGCACCAACAATAAACCCCCTTATGATACAAGGGGGTTTGTTTATGGCGTTCTACAATGCCAAGACCATGATTATTCCCACTCAATCGTCGCAGGCGGCTTACTTGATACATCATAGACCACACGAGAGACATCGGCAATCTCATTCATGATGCGAGTTGAGATTTTATCTACTAAATCATAAGGCAGATGAGCAAAACGAGCGGTCATAAAATCCACCGTCTCCACCGCTCGAAGGGCAATCACCCACGCATAGCGGCGACCATCGCCCACCACACCAACCGACTTAACAGGCTCAAATACGGCAAAGGCTTGGGCGGTCTTATCATACCAACCGCTTGCACGCAGCTCTTGCATAAAAATATCATCCGCCACACGCAAAATATCGGCATATTCTTTCTTGACTTCGCCCAAAATCCGCACACCCAAACCCGGCCCTGGGAACGGATGGCGATAAATCATATGTTTAGGAATGCCTAATGCCACGCCAAGTTTACGCACTTCATCTTTGAATAAATCACGCAAAGGCTCAACCAACTCAAACGCCAAATCATCGGGCAAACCACCAACATTATGGTGAGACTTAATCACATGAGCCTTGCCATGCTTGGATTTGGCAGACTCAATGACATCAGGGTAAATCGTGCCTTGTGCCAAAAATTTGATGCCATCTAGTTTACGAGCTTCTTCTGAGAATACTTCAATAAACTCACGACCAATAATTTTGCGTTTGGCTTCTGGGTCAGTTACGCCAGCCAGTGCATTTAAAAAACGCTCTTCAGCATCGGCACGAATCACGCGAATGCCCATATTGTCAGCAAACATTTGCATGACTTGATCGCCTTCATTGAGACGCAGCAGTCCATTATCCACAAACACACAAGTCAACTTATCGCCAATGGCACGGTGTAAGAGTGCTGCCACCACCGATGAATCCACGCCACCTGATAGACCCAGCAATACTTGATTATCGCCAATCTGCTCTTGCAACTGCTGAATACGAAGCTCAATAATATTATCCGAATTCCACGCATTGCCACAGCCACAGATGCCATGCACAAAGTTGCTAATCAGCTGTTCGCCTTTTTCTGAATGGGTAACCTCTGGGTGAAATTGCACGCCATACAGTTTGCGATTTTCATCGGAGGCAGACGCAAAAGGACAGCTTGGCGTACTGGAGGTAACACCAAAACCTTCAGCAAGTTTGGTGACTTTATCGCCATGACTCATCCACACTTGCGATTGATTTTGTGCATCCGCCATGCCATTAAGCAAGCCATCGTTTTGGACAATATCAATTTTGGCATAGCCAAACTCCTTGATGTCGCCCGCCTCAACCTTACCGCCTAATTGCTCGGTCATCGTTTGAAAACCATAGCAAATGCCCAGTACAGGCACACCCAATTCAAACACCGCTTTTGGTGCACGTGGTGAGCCTGCCTCATGCACACTCTCAGGACCTCCTGATAAGATGATGCCTTTAGGAGCAAAAGCACGAATCTCTTCATCCGTGATGTCATAGGCATACATTTCGCTATACACACCAGCCTCTCGCACACGGCGGGCGATGAGCTGACTGTACTGCGAGCCAAAATCCAAAATCAAAATGCGGTCGGTGGTGATGTTTGCGGTCATGGTGCGTCCTTTGTGATGCGTAAAGATAATATGGCTATTTTAGCATTTTTTAGAGAAAATGGCGACCACTACACTACTTGCCCACCCAATAATTCTAATGACAGCACCAAAAAAGCAATGCTTGGTGCTTCCCATCGCCATAAAAAAGCCCAAACATAAATTTGGGCTTTTTATTGATTTGATTAAGCATCCACTTCAGCGTTGAGTGCGTTCTCCTCAATGAATATACGGCGTGGCTCAACCTCATCACCCATCAAGCAATTAAACAGATGATCGGCAGCGATGGCGTCTTCAATGGTAATTTTTAACATTCGGCGATTTTCAGGATCCATTGTCGTCTCCCAAAGCTGATCAGCATTCATCTCGCCCAAACCCTTGTAACGCTGAATGGTCATGCCACGGCGTGCATCTGTCATCATGTATTCCCACAGATGATGGAAATCTTTGATGACCAAATCTTTATCGCCACGACGCAAGAACGCCCCATCGCCAAGCACGGTATTCCACTGGCTAGAAAATTTAAGCAATCGGGCATATTCCGATGAGTTTAGGAATGCTGAATCTAGCGTATAATATTGTGGCAAACGATGGACAAATATCGTTACTCGTGGCAGCCATCGTTGCTTTTGGGCATCATCACCACCTGTTACTTCAATCAACTCCACCTTCGGCGACAAATGCCCTGCTGATTGGTTTAGTTTTATTTGCAGCTCATCTACCCATGACTGCATGACAGCTTGATTGCCAAAATCAGCCGAGAATTTTGGGATGAGCGTCAGTGCATCTAGCAACTCTGATGGATATTTATTCTGCAAGCGATGTTTGATGACTTGTGATTGGTTGTAGTCATTAAGCAACTTTTCTAGTGCCACGCCCGTTACCGCAGGGGTATTTTGGTCCAAGAACAACTGATTATCATCAATGGTTGATGATAACAGATATGATTTTAATGCTTCATCATCTTTTAAATACAGCTCATGCTTGCCTTTTTTAACCTTATAAAGTGGTGGCTGAGCAATATAAATATGCCCACGCTCAATGAGTTCTGGCATTTGACGGAAAAAGAAAGTCAATAGCAATGTGCGAATATGCGAGCCGTCCACATCGGCATCGGTCATGATGATGATTTTATGATAGCGAAGTTTTTCAACATTATATTCATCAGCACCAATGCCTGTACCAAGTGCTGTAATCAGCGTGCCCACCTCAGCAGATGATAACATCTTGTCAAATCTAGCACGCTCCACATTTAAAATCTTACCCTTAAGTGGCAAGATTGCCTGCATCTTACGATTGCGACCCTGCTTGGCAGAGCCACCTGCCGAATCACCCTCGACAATATACAATTCAGACAAAGCAGGATCTTTTTCTTGACAGTCCGCCAGCTTTCCTGGCAAGCCTGCAATATCAAGCGAAGTCTTACGGCGAGTCATTTCTCGTGCCTTACGAGCCGCTTCACGAGCACGAGCAGCATCAATAATTTTACCTGCAATCGCTTTGGCTGCGGCTGGATTTTCAAGCAGATACTCGCTCAATCGTTCATGCATGGTGGCTTCAACCGCTGATTTTACCTCGCTAGAAACTAGCTTATCTTTGGTTTGTGAACTAAATTTTGGGTCAGGAACCTTAACCGAAACAATCGCAACCAAACCCTCTCGTGCGTCATCACCTGTTATCTGAGTTTTTTCTTTTTTACCAATATTCTCAGCTTCCATGTAGTGATTTAAACAGCGAGTAAGTGCTGAACGAAAACCCGACAGGTGAGTACCACCATCTTTTTGGGGGATATTGTTGGTAAAGCACAACACTTTTTCATTATAGCTGTCCGACCACTGTAGTGCTACCTCCACACCTATACCATCTGCTGTCTGCGCGGTAAAATGGAAAATATCATTGAGCGCTTGTTTACCTTCATTGATGAAAGTAACAAACTCAGACAGACCGCCTTTATGCTCAAAAACCTGCACCTTATCATCACGCTCATCAGTTAAGACGATGCGTACACCTGAATTTAAAAAAGATAATTCACGCAAGCGTTTGGCAAGAATATCATAATCAAACACCGTACCACTAAAAATTTCACCGCTTGGGTAAAATCTCACTTGTGTGCCAGTCTTATCAGTAGGTTCAACCTGCTTTAAATCAAAGTTGGGCACACCATCAGTGTAATCTTGGGTGTACAAATAACCATCACGCCAGATGTTTAGGGTGAGTTTCTTGGATAAAGCATTGACCACCGACACACCCACACCGTGCAGACCGCCTGACACCTTATAGGAATTGTCATCAAACTTACCACCTGCGTGCAACACGGTCATAATCACTTGAGCTGCCGACACCCCTTCTTCTGGATGAATATCTACAGGAATGCCACGACCATTATCCATGACCGAAACTGATTCATCTTCATGAATGACAATGTTAATCTCATCACAATGCCCAGCTAATGCCTCATCAATGGCATTATCCACCACCTCAAACACCATGTGATGCAAGCCTGTACCATCATCTGTATCACCGATGTACATACCTGGTCTGACACGCACAGCCTCAAGCCCACGCAAAACTCGGATATTTTTTGAGCTGTATTCAGTATTCTGGGTATCGGTAGAATCACCGTGTTGTGGCTGCTCAATCATGAAACTTCCTTAAGATTTATGCTTAATTTTTTTGCCTGCAAAGGCATGACTAAAAATTAAAATGATTGTCTATTATAGCATTTTTTTTCGCAAAAAGTCATGAATTTGCACGGACGGCGGTTATATATCACTTCAAACCTAACCCATCTCCACATCACCCTGTTCCACATGAAACACCTTAAACTGCCCAGAACCCCTATTAAGATGTCGCAGTTTATCAGTAATTTTATCTTTGATGTCCATCTGCAAACTTGTGATGAATACCTGACAAGGCAGTGATAGCAAAACCCCAAGCAATAAATCCACCGCCTGCTCATCAAGCTCTGCATCAATATCATCAATCAGCACCACGGGCTTTATACCATCCAAATACTGACAAATCATCTGTAATTGTGAGAGTTTTAGGGCGGTAATCAGCAGTTTTTTTTCACCACGAGACAAGACATTAACCGCCTGCTCTCTGATTTTTTCGCCCTGCTCATTCGTCTGCTTTAACAGTATGGTAACATCAGCACGATGTGCTCCGATGCGTGTATATCCAAGCTCTCTATCTTGAGCAGACCGAGATTGCAGTATATCAAACAACCCCAACTTATCATCAAACCCTGCTTGATAAGCAAGATAAATCCGCTCTTGATAACTGGGTAAAAGTCGCCCCACCATCGCATCAAAAAAACCTCGCCACTCATCAAACACCGCTCGCCGATGCTCGTGCAAAACAGAAGCATAAGACGATAACTCTCTATCCCACACCCCTAGCTCATTGATGGGTAGATAGGCGGATTTTAGCAAGGTGTTACGCTGTTTTAATAGACGCTGATAGGCTAGCCAAGCAGGATAAAACTTTGGTTCCACATGGAACGATAGCCAATCAAGCAACTGTCTGCGATTGGCACTACCCTCTTCTAATACCGCCATGCCAGCCGGATCAATCAATAAGGTTGGTAATAAAAATGACAAGATGCTCTGGCTATTAACCACGCTGTGATCAACTTTTAGTGTCGTGGTGGCAAGCGAAGCAGCATCCAACTGCTTTTGGATGGCAATGGTCTTATCACCATCAATCCTTGCCCAAATGGTACAGGCTTTAGTGTGATGTGTGATGTACCGTCTGGGCTCATGATGGCGAAAACTTTTGCCTCGAGAAAGCAAAAACACCGCCTCTAAAAGCGATGTTTTGCCACTGCCATTTTGACCAATGATAAGATTGCAATCCGCCAATGACAGTGAAACTTGATGCAAGTTACGCAGTGTATGAACGCGTAATTGATGAATCATAACTATACACGCATCGGCATAACAACATATTGATAATTCATCTCATCACCCACTTGGTAGATGAGTGCAGGTTTTACCGACTCAGTCATCTCAATGCGAATATCGCCATGCAAGACTCTTAGTACTGCACGCAGATAGGCTTCATTGAATGACACCTCAAGTGGCTCACCTTGATAGCTGACAGAAAGATACTCTTCTGCTTCATCTTGCTCTCTTTGGTTGCGTACGCTTACTTTGACTTTATCAGCCTCTGCAAAATCAAACAGCACGCCTGGCGACTCTTTACTGACCAATACCGACAGACGACGCAATACCTCAACCGCCTCATCTTTATTAAATACCGCTGCCTTATCATAGCTTGGTGGCAACACTCGGCGATAGTCTGGGAACTTACCCTCAATCAAGCGTGCCACCATAGTTACCTGCATACCTGCATAATCACTGTCACTACTAAATGTCAAAGATACCTGCAAAAACTGCTCATCAAAGCCTAGCGACACCACCTCATCTTCTGTAAACTTAACAATTTCGCTCAGTAGTCTTTCAAGCTCACCCACCGCTTTACCAGGGATAATAACACGGCGTTCATCATAACTGGCGCTCAATACTCTGTGAGCCACCGCCAATCTATGCCCATCTGTCGCCACAACCGTCAGTTTGTCTTGATGAATCTCAAACAGCATACCTGTCAAATAATGGCGGACATCTTGGGTTGCCATGGCAAAACGGGTGTGATTAATTAAATCAAATAAGGCAGCACGATTAATATCAATAGCGGTAGCCACGCTTGGTGTGCCAATGCTTGGAAAATCCTTAGCAGGCAAGGTTTTTAAGGTATATTTAATCTTGCCACCAACCACCAAACAGCGTGAATCACCAACATCAAGCGTTACCACTTCATCAGACAACGCCTTACAAATCACAAACAGTTTTTCGGCAGGTAAAGTGGTCTCACCTGCTTCAATGCAAGCACCTTCTGGTAGATGCACCCGAGCGGTTAATTCAAGCTCCAAATCAGACGCCACCAAAGTCAACAGATCATCTTCCAAAACAAACTTAATATTTGCCAAGATAGGTCCTAAGCGATGATGCTTATCTGCCGCCTTGGCCACAAGGCTGATGGCATTAATCAGGGTGTTACGATTGATGGTTAATTTCATTGCTACTTCCTAATTTTTAGTGTATCTATGTTACTCATTTTTTAAGGCAAACACAAGTTTTGTTTGGCTACAGCATTCATCATTCAAATTCCAATGTTGCTTTTAAGGCTTGATAGGCTTTTTCCACCTTTACATCACTTGAACGCAACTCTTCAATCGCCTTGCAAGCGTGCATTACGGTCGTGTGGTCTCGCCCACCAAAAAACTGTCCAATCTCAGGAAAGCTGTCTTGAGTTAACTCACGAATCAATGCCATCGCCATCTGGCGTGGTCTTGCGATATTACGACTGCGTTTTTTACCCATCAAATCCTTGGCGGACACACCATAATACTGAGCGACCAAATCACGGATATTATCAGCATTAACCGCCCTAGCTCGTGCCTCAACATGATCTTTAATGGCGTGACGCACTAAGGATAAACTAACAGGCTCCTCTGACATGGTGAAACTTGCATGCACCTGATTTAACGCACCCTCTAAGCGGCGAACATCAGGGGCGACATTTTGGGCGATAAATAATGCACATTCCTTAGGCAGCTCCATGTTTAAGATACTTGCCTTTTTTTCCAAAATTTGCACCCGCATATCAATATCAGGTGGCTCAATCAGTAAGTTTAGCCCACCAGAAAACCGTGATTTAAAGCGTTCATCAAAGTTATTTAGTTGGGTTGGCTGTCTGTCCGATGCCAAAATAATGCGGTGTTTTTTATTTTTGCCAAATTCACTAAAAATTGTCAACAGTAGCTCAGATACTTGTGGTGCGGTTTTGGCGTTAATTAGATGAATATCATCAATAATCAGCAAATCCGCCTTACAAATCCTTTTGACCAACTGGTCCACTTTATTATCTCGAAATGCCTCTTTGGTGATGCGAAAAAAGTGGTCTTTGGTTAAACAACAAAACTTCAACCCAGCTTTTTGATAACGGTGTGCCACCGCATGCATCAGATGCGTCTTACCCAATCCTGATGAGCCATACAAAAACACCAAAGGGTATAGACTACTCCCTGCCTTTTTTCCCAAATCATAGCAAGCATTATAAGCAAAGGCGTTAGACTTACCCTTAACAAAAGCATCAAAAGTATAATGCTCTTCTATTTGCTCACTTTCATCAATCTGCGTACTTACCTTGCTTTTTTTCAAAGTAGGCTTATCGCCTTTTGGTTCAGCCTCAATTACCTTGGCAACCGCCAAACGAACCTCACCTACCTCTGGTGGAGCACAACGCTTGACAGCCTCTTTAATCAGCTCAAGATGATGCTTATTGACATGCTCTACAAAATAGTGATTGATGGCAGATAACACCAACGCACCGCCATCTAAGCTCGGCTGTAGTGGGGCAAGCCAGCTTGTAAAATCCACCTCTGACACCTCAGAAGACAAAAATTCTAAGCACTGTTGCCAAAACTCTACCGAAGTCGGTTGCGATTTAGGCAACTTAGGCGGGCTCTCCCCATCTTCATCAAACAAGTACAT